>CAZXJW010000065.1:0-13293 GCA_964641005.1 uncultured Rhodocyclaceae bacterium | reverse complement strand
CTGCGGGCCACGGCATCCTCATCAAGGACGCCGAGGCCCTGGAGAGCGCCCACGCCGTGGACACGGTGGCCTTCGACAAGACCGGCACGCTCACGCGGGGACGGCCCGAGCTGGTGGTTGCCGAAGGCGCGGTCATCCCCGACACGGAACTGCTCGCGCTGGCAGCCGCGCTCCAGCAGGGCAGCGAGCATCCGCTGGCACGCGCGACGCTCGACGCGGCAGCCGCGCGCGGCGTCGCCGTGCCCGGTGCCAGCGGCGTTCAAGCCATTCCGGGCCGCGGCGTCGCCGGCACCGTGGTGGGCCGGGAACTGCAGCTCGGCAGCGAACGCATGGTGCGCGAGGCGGGAGTCGAGGAAGGGGTTCTGGCATCGCGCGCCTCGGCGCTGCGCGAGGCGGGCCGCACCGTCTCGTGGCTCGTGGAGGCGGGCACGCCGCCGCGACTGCTGGGCCTGCTCGCCTTCGGTGACGCGCCGCGCGAGAGTGCGCGCGAAGCCGTGGCCCTGCTCGCCGCCCAGGGCGTGGCGAGCGTCATGGTTACCGGCGACAACCGCGGCAGTGCCGAGGCCGTGGCGGCGCTGCTGGGCTTCGCCGAGGTGCGCGCCGAGGTGCTGCCCGGCGACAAGGCTGCCGTGGTGGAGGCGCTGCGCGCGCGCGGCCGGCACGTGGCCATGGTGGGCGACGGCATCAACGACGCGCCCGCGCTCGCGGCCGCCGACGTGGGCATCGCCCTGGGCAGCGGCACCGATGCCGCCATGCAGGCCGCCGGCATCACGCTCATGCGGCCCGATCCGCGGCTGGTGGCCGACGCCATCGCCATCTCGCGGCGCACGCGCGCCAAGATCCGCCAGAACCTGTTCTGGGCCTTCTTCTACAACGTGGTGGGCATTCCGCTGGCGGCTTTCGGGCTGCTCAGTCCCGTGATCGCCGGGGCGGCCATGGCGGCTTCGAGCGTCAGCGTGGTGGGCAACGCGCTCTGGCTGCGGCGCTGGCGGCCGTCGGCGCGAAGCTGATGCGCGCGGTGGCTGCCATCGCGCTGCTGGCGGGGACGCTGGCGGTGGCGGCCGATGGGCCCCTCTCGCAGGTCACGCCCTTTTCCGGCGCCGTCCCGGGCGGCACGCTGCCGGGCGCCTGGCGCCCCACCCGAATTCCCAAGGTGCCGCGCGAGACACGCTACGCACTGGTGGAGGAGGGCGGCCGCGTGGTGCTGCAGGCCGAATCCATCGGCGGCATGTCCGGCCTCACCCATCCTCTGCGCGCCGATCCGGCCGCCACGCCGGTGCTGCGCTGGCGCTGGAAGGTGAGTGCCCCGCTGGATGGGGCCCGCTTCGGCAGCCGCGAGGGCGACGACTTCGCGGCGCGTGTGTACGTCCTGTTCGACTACGACCTCGCGAAGCTGCCGCTGGGCACGCGCCTGAAGCTCAAGCTCACCAGGGCGCTGTACGGCGAGGCCGTGCCGGCGGCGGGGCTGTGCTACGTGTGGGACGCCCGCGTGCCGGCGGGCACGACGGCGTGGAGCGCCTACACCGACCGGCTGCGCATGATCGTGGCCGGTGCGGGCGCAGCAGAGGCGGGTCGGTGGGTGGAGGTGCGCCGCGACGTGGCGGAGGATTTCCAGGCCGCGTTCGGCGAGGCACCGCCGGAGATCATCGGGGTGGCCGTGGCGACGGATACCGACAACACCGGCGGGACGGTGAAGGCCTGGTACGGCGACATCCGGCTGGAGCCGCGCTGACGCCACCGCCGTCGTCGCAAGGGTGCCTTCGCCGAAGCTAGCCCTGCCTGCCCGGGTAGCTCGCCGCCAGCCCTGCGCGCGCGTCCTGCTGCAGCCCGTACTGCGGCACGGGATAGCGCAGGCCGTTTCCCGCCAGCGCGCGCATGCCGGCGATGGCGCCGGGCAGCATCGCGGGGGGCAGCGCCATCAGCATCTCGTCGTCCAGCACGCCGCCGTAGCGGCGCTCGGCGAAGCAGGGGATGGACAGGCTGGGCTCGCGGGTGGCGAGCGCCCGGCCCCAGGAGTCGGCGCAGGCGGACTCACCCACCACGCTCCAGTCGAAGCGGCGATAGCCGCTCCACTGCAGGCCGTTGATGAAGTACATCATCGCGCCGGGCGTGGCATAGAACAGGGCGATGTCGGGCGGGTCCAGGCGGCCCGTGGCCAGCGGCGACAGGGCCAGGGCCTGGTAGCGGCCGTCCGGAACGCAGTGCATGGCGCGCTGGTGCGCGGCGGCATCCACGGGCGTGGCATACCACACGCCGGCCATCTCCCGTCCCGAGTACCACTCGGGGGACTTCGCATCGCCCAGGCCCACCACTGCACGGCATTGGGCGCCCACCAGGTCCTCAGCCGTGACGCCGAGCGTCCAGCCGAGCCGGGCACACTGGCCCACCAGCTGGTCGAGGGTGTGCACGGCCTGTGGCCGGCGGATGCGCGGGATCGCTTCCATGTCCTCGCGGCGTTCGAACAGCTTCATGCCGAAGGCGCTGGTGCGCAGCCTCAGCAGTTGCTCCAGGTCGCGCGTCACCGCGCTCCATTCGGTGCTCATGGCAAGACCTCCAAAAACCCTGCGCCGCTCATCACCTGGGCGGCGTGCGCGCGGGCCGGCCATCCGGCCCGGTGAAGGGAAACAGCCCGGCCTGGTAGCTGCGGGCCATGTGACGCGCGATACCCACGGCCTTGTCGGCGTCGGCGGGTGCCAGGGCCTCCCGGGCCGCGGATTCGAAGGCCGCGAGCCAGTGGTCGAAGGCCTCGGGCTCGAAGCGCAGCTTCATGTGCGGGGCGTAGGCGTTGCCGCGATAGCGACCCGTGCCGTGGAGCGAATGCGACCAGAAGTCCGACACCTGCCGGATGTGCCCCTCCCAGTCGTGGATGGCATCGCGGAAGATCGGCCCGAGCACCGGGTCGGCCAGGCCATTGCGGTAGAAGGCGCGCACCATCCACTCCACCGCGGCCTCGGGGTCGTTGCCGGCATCGCCGGCCGGGAGCGGCGGGGGTTGGTCCTGGCTCATCCGCAGCCGCGCGACCCGTCACGCCCCCGCCGGCGGGTTCTTCAACTGCGCCAGCAGCGCCTCCGGCACGTCCAGCTCGAAGCCCAGGATCGCCGCCGACAGCGCCTTGCCGTAGTTGTCCAGGCACAGGCTGCGCGACACGCCGCCGCCCAGTGCTCCGTGGCACACGAAGTTGATGGCGTGGATGGCCTCCACCGGATAGCGCAGCACCTCGCCCTTGATGGCGCCGCGGTAGTGGGCCTTGAAGCGCTCGGCCGTGAGCTGCTCCACCAGCAGCGGGTACAGGTCGGGCGTCCAGGCGAACACCGCGATGTTCGAGGTGTCGCCCTTGTCGCCGGAGCGGGCGTGGGCCACGTGCTGCAGCTTCACCTTCATGGGTCAGCTCTCCAGGTAGCGGATGGTGGCGGGCACCTGCTCGCGCGGCACCAGCGAGGACCACACGCCAATGACTTCGCGGGTGCGGTCCTGGTGGGGCACGCGCTTGCCGGTGTGGGCGATGCCGGAGACGGCCATGCCGTCCACCTCTCGCCCCACCTTGACGGCTTCCTCGCGGGTCCTGGTGCGAGCGGCCACGCGCACGGCGACCTCGTAGGGCTCGGGTGCATCCGGCGGCGTGGCGGCGCCATGGATGGCGTTCAGGCCGAGGAAGTCGATGCGCACGTCCTCGGCCTGCAGGCCGACGATGCGGAAGCGCTCCTCGAGGATGCGCTTCGCCAGTTGCGCCCGCCGCAGCGCGCCGGGACCGGCGTAGAAGAACATGTCCTCGCCGATGAAGCCTTCCGTGCAGCCGATGGACACCTTGAGGGTGGGCGTGCGCGGCTTGCCGCCGATGCCCGTCACCCGCACGCGGTCGGGGCCCACCTGCTCGAGGCGCGTGGTGGTGAAGTCCACCACCACGTCGGGCGTGAGGTAGCTGGCCGGATCGTGCACCTCGTAGAGCAGCTGCTCCTTGACGGTCTGCAGCGTCACCGCGCCGCCGCTGCCGCCCACCTTGGTGATGACCGCGCTGCCGTCGGGCTCCACCTCGGCGATGGGGAAGGCGAGGTTCCAGGGTTCGGGCACGTCCTTGAAGCCGGGGTCGGGGAAGTCGCCGCCGGTCACCTGGGCGCCGCACTCCAGCAGGTGGCCGATGCCGTTGCCCGGGCCGAGCCGCGCGTGGTCGAGGGGATCCCAGCCGAACTCGAACATCATGGGCGCCATGAAGATGGACGGATCGGCCACCCGCCCCGTCACGACGATGCGCGCGCCCGCGCGCAGCGCCTCCACGATGGGCTCGGCACCGAGATAGGCCTCCGCCGAGATGAGCGTCGGCGCCAGCGTGGCGGTGGGCTGGCCGTTCTCGAGGATGCGGTCGGTGAGGGCGAGCACCCGGTCGGTGATGAGGCTGCCGTTCACCGCCGCCACCTTCACGCCTCGGTGACCCAGCTCGCGCAGCAACTCCACGATGCGCCCGGCGGCGCCGTCGGGATTGATCCAGCCCTGGTTGCTGACGATGCGCGTGCCGCCGGCCATGCAGGCCGGCAGCACGGCGCGCATGCGGTCGTCGAGATAGGTGTCGTAGCCGGGGAAGGACGGGTCGCGGCGGGCGCGCACCTGGGCCGCCGAGACGGTGGCCTCGGCCATGGTCTCGAAGCACAGGTAGTCGAGCGCGCCGCGCTCCGCGTTCAGGCGGGCGGGCTCGATGCGGTCGCCCCACCAGGCGGCCCCGGAGCCGATGCGGATGGTCCTGCTCATGGGTTCACGTCCTCCAGGGCACGATTGTGCGCCGCTCAGGCGCCGGCGGCGGCGTGGCCGCCCAGGTAGACGCGGCGCACCAGGTCGCCGTCGCGCAGTTCACGGGCCGGCGCCTCGGCGGCGATGCGGCCCGTCTCGACGAGGTAGCCGTGGTGCGCATGCCGCAGCGCCTTCTCCACGAGCTGCTCCACCAGCAGGATGGCGAGTCCGTCCGCGCACAGCCCGGCGGCCACCTCCAGGATGCGGTCGACGACGATGGGCGCCAGCCCGCCTGAGGGTTCGTCGAGCATGAGCAGCCGCGGCTCGCCGATCACGCCCTGGGCCACGGCGAGGATCTGCTGCTGGCCGCCGGACAGGCGCGAGGCCATCTGCCGGCGGCGCTCCGCCAGCTCCGGGAACAGCGCGTAGATGCGATCGAGCTTCGAGCGGTCGCCCCGCGCCGCGCGCGCATAGGTGCCGATCAGCAGGTTGTCCTCCACCGACAGGGACTGGAACACGCGGTGGCCCTCCAGCACCTGGACGATGCCCGCCTGCACCACCTGGCGCGGCGTGGCGTGGCTCAGGTCGCGGCCTTCGAAGGTGACGGTTCCGGCGCGCTTCGGGATGAGCGCCGAGACGGCGTGCAGGATGGTGCTCTTGCCCGCACCATTTCGGCCCAGCATCACCACGAACTCGCCGGCGCGCACCTGGAAGGACACGTCGTGCACCACCTCGGCCTTGCCGTAGGCCACGCTCAGGCCGCGCACGTCGAGCAGCACGGTCTCGGGGCGGGTGGCGGGCGGCATGGCCTCAGGAACCCAGGTACACCCGGATCACCTCCGGGTCGGTGCGCACGTCCTGCGGCGTGCCGTGGCGGATCATGCGGCCCAGGTCCAGGGCCGTGACGCGGTCGCAGGTGCGGAACACGAAGTCGGTGTGGTGCTCCACCAGCAGCACGCCGATGCCCGCCTCGCGCAGCGTTCGCAGGATGCCGCCCAGGTGCTCGATCTCGTCGGTGGACAGCCCGCCCGCGGGTTCGTCGAGCAGGATGAAGCGCGGCCGCAGCGCCAGCGCCCGGGCGATCTCGAGGAAGCGCTGCTCGGCGTGCTCGAGCAGGTTGGCGCGCCGGTGCAGCGCGTGGCCCAGGCCCACGCCGTGCAGAAGTTCCGCGGCGCGCTCGCGCGCGGCGCGGTCCTCGCGGGCCGCGCGCGGCAGCGCCAGCGCGGTCTCCAGGAAACCCGCATGGCACAGCGGCCAGGCGCCGAGCATGGCGTTGTCCAGCACCGTGAGCGTGGGCAGCAGGCGCGGCTTCTGGAAGGTCCGGCCGATGCCCAGCCGGGCACGGCGTTGCACCGGAGCCCGTTCCAGGTGCTCGCCGCCGCGCGTGACCGTGCCGGAGGTGGGCTGGTAGTAGCCCGACAGCAGGTTGAGCAGCGTGGTCTTGCCGCTGCCGTTGGGCCCGATCAGGCCGTGCACCTCGCCGGGTTGCAGTTCGAGGCTGACGCCGTCCAGCGCGGTGATCCCGCCGAAGCGCTTGGTGAGTTCCACCGCGCGCAGGGCGTGATCAATGGCCGGGGCCGCCGCGGCGCTCACGCCGGCTCCCTCAGGGCCCGCGCCAGTCGCGGCAGGTCGGGCGACACCGGAACACTCTGGACTGCGCGCGGCCGCAGCCGCGCCGCCACGACCTCGAACAGCCGGCCGATGCCCTCGGGCACCACCAGCACCACCACCAGCAGCAGCAACCCGTAGAAGAAGTTGCCCAGCTTCGCCAGCGGAGACACCAGTTCGGGCAGCGCGGTGAGCACCACCACGCCCAGGAAGGGCCCGAGGATGCCGCCGCGTCCGCCGATGATGATGCACACGAAGAAGAACAGGCTCAGCTCGAAATGGAAGGTGTCGGGCGTAATGTAGCTCTGCAGCGAGGCGAACAGCGCGCCGCCCACGCCGGCGGTGACGCCGCTGAACACGAAGGCGCGCAGCTTGGCGCCGAACACGGGCACGCCCACCGCCTGGGCCGTGACGACACTGTCGCGGATCGCCACCAGGGCGCGACCCTGCATGCGCCGCGCCACGTTCCACGTGAGCCAGGTCACCAGCGCCGCCGCCCCGGCCGCCAGGTAGTAGAAGCCGGCGGGGGAGTCGAAGGGCGCCGGGAAGCCCGGCACCGGCAGGCCGATGCCCCCGCCCGTGAGCTCGCCCTGCGCGAGCACCACCTCGCCCACGATCAGGGCCACGGCCATGGTGGCCATGGCGAAGTAGAAGCCGGGCAGGCGCAGCGAGGGCAGGCCCAGCAGCAGGCCGGCGATCCCGCAAAGCCCTCCCGAGGCAGCCACCGCCAGCGCGGGATGCCAGCCGGCCTTGCCGGCGAGGATGGCGAAGCCGTAGGCGCCGATGGACAGCAGCCCCACGTGGCCGATGGACAGCTGCCCCGCGTAGCCCACCACGAGATTGAGCCCGCCGATGAGCACCCAGTAGGCGGCGATCAGCGTGGCGAGATGGAGCTGGTACTGGTCGGCCGCCCACAGCGGAAGGGTGGCGGCCGCCAGGCCCAGCGCGCCAGCGGCGGCGAGGCGCCGTCGATTCCCGCTCACACCGGCCGCACCTGGCGCGCGCCCAGCAGACCCTCTGGCTTCACGAGCAGCACGAGCATGAGCAGGCCGACGGCGATCGTCTGCTGGTACTCGCCGCCGAACCAGTAGCTTGCGAAGGCGTTGAGCAGCCCGAGCGCGATGCCGCCGAGCAGCGCGCCGAGATTGCTGCCGAGGCCGCCCACGGCCAGGGCGATGAAGCCGTTGAGCGTGAGCGTGAGGCCGAGGGCGAAGTAGGCGAAGGTGAGCTGGCCGGCGGCGAAGCCCGCCAGCCCGCCGAGCGCGCCAGCCAGGGCGTAGGAGGCCACGCGGATGCGGTCGGTGGGAATGCCGCGGGCGCGTGCCGCGAAGGCGTCCTCGGACATGGCCACGAACAGCTTGCCGAGCATGGTGCGGGCGTAGAACAGTTCCAGGCCGGCAGCCATCACCACGGCGAGTCCGATGGGCAGCCAGAACTTCTGGTCCGCCACGCCGGCGGAGAAGTCCTGCGGGATCAGTCGCGGGAACGGCCGCGGCTCGGTGCCCCACCACAGGCCCACGGCCTGCTGGACCATGGTGGCGAGCGCCAGGGTGCTGAGCAGCCAGAGGTGTTCGTCGCTGCGCGCCAGCACCCGGCGGATGGCGATGGCCTCGGTGAGCAGTCCGAAGGCCGCGCCGGTGCCCGTGGCGGCCAGCAGCCCCGCCCACCAGGGCAGGCCGAGGCCGGCGATGACGTACGCGCCCGCCACACCGCCCAGCATCGGCAGGTGTCCCGTGGTCACGGACAGCACCTTGGACGTGGAGAACATCACGTTGTAGGCGAGCGCGGTGGCCGCGAACACGGCCCCCGTGGCGAGCCCCGACACGAGCACGGACAGCATGGTGGTGCGCCGGCGCCGCTACTTCGCGAGCTTGAAGCTGCCGTCGCGGAAGGTGTTGGCGACATTGGGCACCATGTCGCCGTCGGGGAAGCCGTTGCGGTCGGTGGGGCTCCAGGAGTAGGTGGCGAACACGCCGCGCAGCTCGCGGGTGTTCTCGAGTGCCTTCTGGATCGCGGCGGGATCGGTGCCGCCGGCCGACTTCACGGCGTGCTCGATCACCTTCACGCAGTCGTAGCCCATGGCCACCCACCAGAACAGGTGGTCGATCTCGCCACCGCCCGGGGCGATCTTCGCGCGCACCTTCTCCACCAGCGCCTGGGTGGCCGGCGGCAGCTTGCCGTCAGGGCCGTAGGTGGTGCTCACGTAGCCGGCGGCCACCACGTTCTCCCAGTAATCGGGCTTGTTGAGCAGCTTGCGGATCTGCGCGGCCATCAGTGCCGGATGGCCCACCACCGGCACGTTCCAGCCCATGTCGCCGCGGGCGTTCAGCAGCCGGCCCAGCAGCCCGGTGGCGGCGGACCACGGCATGATCACGTCGGCGCCCGCCTGCCGGGCCTTGGCGAGTTCGTCGGACAGGTCGGTCTTGTTGGGGTCGATCAGCACCGAGTACACCGGTTTCACGCCGGCGGCCTCGAGCATCTCGGCGGCGGTCTTCGCGCTGGAGGTGCCGTAGCCCGTGGTGTCGCCGATCAGCGCGACCTTCGTGCGGCGCAGCGACTTGAGGGCGTAGTTGTTGGCCGTGGAGATCCACTGGCGGTTGGTGTTGATGACGCGGAAGGCACGCGGGTACTTCACCGGGTCGGTGAGCTCGTCGAGGGCGCCGATGACCAGGTTGGGCACTCCCGCGCGGGCCAGGATGGGGGTCGCGCCCAGGCCCTCGCCGGAGTTAACCGGACCGATCACGAAGTGGACCTTCTCGCTGAAGGCGAGCTGCTGGGCGAAGTTCACCGCCTTCGTGGGGTCGCCCGCGGTGTCCCGGGTGAGCAGTTCGAGCTTGCGGCCGTTGATGCCGCCGGCAGCGTTGATCTCGGCCACCGCCAGCTGCACGCCCTGGTTCTCGGCGATGGCCGCGGAGGACAGCGGCCCTGTGAGCGACGACAGCCAGCCGATGCGGATCTCGTCACCCGCATGCGCCAGGATGGCGAGGGATGCCAGTGCGAGGCCGGCCACCAGCTTCCGCGCGAGCCGCGATGAATGGAACATGCTCCTCCCCAAGCTGCCGTTTTCGTTGGTATGCGGGCACGCCGCGGGGCGTGCCTCGTTGCGGCCGGGATCGTGGTGGAGCGCCGGGGGTGTGTCAACGGGCGCGCCGAGGCGCACCGGGGGCTTCCCCGGCTAGAATCCGCGCCTCCCGGCCGGCGGGTGCCCGCGCCCCGGCTCCCGATCCCCGTGGAAGGACATCCGTGACCGCAACCCTCATCGACGGCATCGCCGTCTCCAAGGTGACCCGCGAACGCCTCGCCGCCCGGGTGGCGGCCCTGAAGGTGCAGGGCACGACGCCCGGGCTGGCCGTGATCATCGTGGGGGACAACCCGGCCTCGCGGGTATACGTGCGCAACAAGGTCAAGGCCTGCGGCGAGCTGGGCATGCACTCCGAGCTCATCGAGTATCCCGAGTCGGCCTCGCAGGACGAGGTGCTGGCGCGCATCGCGGCGCTCAACGCCGATGCGGGCATCCACGGCATCCTCGTGCAGCTGCCCCTGCCGAAGCACTTCGATGCCACGCGGGTGCTGGAGGCCATCGACGCCGCCAAGGACGTGGACGGCTTCCACGTGGCCAACATGGGCGCTCTGGCCACCGGCCTGCCGGGGTTCTGGCCCTGCACGCCGGCCGGGGTGATGGTGATGCTCGACCACTACCACGTTCCGCTGCAGGCCGCCGAGGCGGTGGTGATCGGGCGCAGCAACATCGTGGGCAAGCCCCAGGCCCTGATGCTGCTCGCGCGGGACGCCACCGTGACCATCTGCACCTCGAAGACCCGCGACCTTGCCGCCCACACCCGGCGCGCCGACGTGCTGGTGGTGGCCACCGGCCGCCCGCGCATGGTGGGCGGCGACATGATCAAGCCCGGGGCGGTGGTGATCGACGTGGGCATCAACCGCCTGCCCGACGGCAAGCTCTGCGGCGACGTGGACTTCGACTCCGCCCGCGAGGTGGCCGGCATGATCACGCCCGTGCCCGGCGGCGTGGGGCCCATGACCATCACCATGCTGCTGGCCAACACGGTGCAGTCGGCCGAGCGGGCGGGCCGCGCATGAAGTCCGCCCTTGCGCTGCTGCTGCTTGCGTTCGCGCCGCTGGCGGCCGGACAGCAGTACGACAACTTCGGCAACCCCATCCAGGGCAGCCGGGGCGTGGTCCCGCCCATCGGCAAGCCGGAGGGGCCGCGCGACCGTCCGCCCGAGCGCGACGTACCGCCTCCGCCGCTGCCCACGGCCTCGACGCTGGTGGCCTTCGACGTGCCGCAGTACTACGGTGGCTCGGTGCGCCTGGACCGTTCCTCGGTGGTGATCGGCGCCGACGATATCGTGCGATACGTGCTGGAACTGGGTTCGGCGGACGGAGGCCTGGAGTTCAGCCACGAGGGCATCCGCTGCGCGCCCGACGAGTGGAAGGTTCTGCATCGCGCCCGGGGCGGGGGCGGCTGGGTGCGTGACTTCGCCGGGCGCTGGCAGCGCACCAACGATGCGGGGCCGAGCGCGATCCGCTTCCGGCTCGCCCGCGAGTTCTTCTGCGGGCCCGGGGGACGTCCGGTGGGTTCTTCCGGCGAAATCCTCGACCGGATGGATGCCGACGACGGTTCGGTGGTGCGCCGGCGGCGCGACTACTGAGCGGCACCCGCCAGCCGCACGGGCTGGCGCTTCGGACCCCACTGGCTGGTGAAGGCCTCGAAGCGACCAGCCACCGGCGTGCGGCACTCCAGGCAGCGCCCGTCCCAGCCCAGGTCGTACTGCAGGATGCGGTGCCAGTCGCGCACCACCACGCCATGGCCGCAGCCCGGGCAGTGGGTGGTGCCGCCGGCGGCGTCGTGCACGTTGCCGGTGTAGACGTAGCGCAGCCCCTCGGCGCGGGCGATCTCGCGGGCGCGGGCCAGGGTGGAGGCGGGCGTGCGCGGCAGGTCGCGCATCTTCCAGTCGGGATGGAAGGCGGTGAAGTGCAGCGGCACGTCCGGGCCGAGCTGCTCGGCGACCCACGCAGAGAGACGCTGCAGCTCATCGTCGGAATCGTTCTTCGTGGGGATGAGCAGCGTGGTGATCTCGGTCCACACGGGCGTCTCGTGGACGAGGTAGCGCAGCGTGTCGAGCACCGGCTGCAGCCGTGCCCCGGTGAGCTTCACGTAGAACTCGTCGGTGAAGGCCTTCAGGTCCACGTTGGCCGCGTCCATCTTCGCGTAGAAGGCGCGGCGCGGCGCGTCGTGCATGTAGCCGGCGGTGACCGCCACGTTCTTCAGGCCGCGCTCGCGGCAGGCGTCGGCCACGTCCATGGCGTACTCGGCGAAGATCACCGGGTCGTTGTAGGTGTAGGCCACGCTGCGGCTGCCGTGCATCCAGGCGGCGTGCGCGATCTGCGACGGGCTCGCCTGGTCCAAGAGCCGGTCCATGTCCCGGCTCTTGGAGATGTCCCAGTTCTGGCAGAACTTGCAGGCCAGGTTGCAGCCGGCCGTGCCGAAGGAGAACACCGAGGAGCCGGGGTAGAAGTGGTTGAGGGGCTTCTTCTCGATGGGGTCGATGCAGAAGCCCGAGGAGCGGCCATAGGTGGTGAGCACCATGCGGTCGCCCTCGCGGGCACGCACGAAGCAGGCGCCGCGCTGGCCCTCGTGCAGGCGGCAGTCGCGCGGGCAGAGGTCGCACTGCAGCCGGCCATCGGGCAGGGCGTGCCACCACTGCGCGGGGTGGGCGCCCTCGTGGGGTTGCACGGGCAGGTCGTGGATGGGGGCCGGCTCGTTCACGGCTGCGCGTCGTCCTCGACCCACTTCCGGACGCGATAGCGCTGCAGGCGCACCTCGAGGCTCCAGAAGTCGATCGCGAGGCCGGCCTTGCGCTTGAGGTGGGCCATGAACACGCGCGGGTCGGGCAATTCGTCCCAGACCTGGGGCAGGAAGGTGGCGCGGTGCTCGCCGCACTGCAGGATCACGCCGTCCACGCCGGGCTCCAACTGCGCAAGCGCGTCGGCCTCGTCGGCGAATGCCATGGGTCTCGCAGGCGAGAGCAGCGAGACCTCCACCTCCACTCCGTCGAACTCCCGCAGGCTGAGCGGCCGGAAGCGCGGATCGAGGAAGGCCGCGGAGCGGGCGTTGTGGCGCACGTCCTCGCCCAGCGGGCGGTGCGCCTGCAGCGAGCCCATGCAGCCGCGCAGCGCGCCGTCCTTGCGCAGGGTGATGAAGGTGGCGCCGGGTTCGGAGAGGAAGCCGGCGTCGGTGCGGGCGGTCATGTCGAGGCCGAGCTGCCGGCCGATGGCGGCGCGGGCGATCGCGAGCAGGATGCGGCCTTGCGCCTCGCTGCTGTCTTCCCCCTTCGAAGAAGGGGGGCTGGGGGGGATTTGCTCTGCGCTGTTGCTCCCGTCACCGCTTGAAATCCCCCCTGTCCCCCCGTCTTCGAAGGGGGAGGTGCGGGGATCGGGGCGTTCGGGGGGCTGTTCGTGGAACGCCACCGACGCGTAGCCCACCACGCGTGAGCGGTCGCCCGCCGTGTCGCCGGAATTGCGCAGGTCGAGCAACTCGGGCACGAGTCCGCGGCGCCGCGCCAGCAGCAGCAGCCCGTTCACGGGGGTGGCGCCGCAGGCGTGGCGGTGGTCGATGCGGGGGGCGAGTGCGAGCATGTCCTGCACCGTCCCGCGGTCGGTGCGCTGGGCCGTGGCGTAGGGCAGGTAGTGGGACAGGTCGGAACTGATGACGATGCGGGTCTCCGGCCCGCCCCACAGCCGCTCGAGGGTCTGCGCCACCTGCTCCGGCGAGGCGTCGCCCACCGCGAGCGGCACGAGCGAGAACTCGCCCAGCGCCTCCTGCAGGAAGGGCAGGTGGACTTCGAGGGAATGCTCCGGCGCGTGGGCCTCGGCGCTCTCGGTGATCCAGGGGAGCTCGCGGAGGGCCTCGAGCGCCGCCAGGTCCAGGGGGACGCTGCCCAGTGG
>CAZXJW010000064.1:0-13474 GCA_964641005.1 uncultured Rhodocyclaceae bacterium | reverse complement strand
CCGCACGATCAGGCTGTGGGCGCCATCGCCCGAGGCCACCGGCGCGCCGCGGCCGTTGCGCACGTGGCAGGCCGCGCAGGCGTCGGCGTTGAAGGTCGGCCCGGCCCCCCACTCGCCCCGCTCGAACCAGTAGTTGACCCAGCGCGCGTCGATCTGCTCCGCGCCGAGGCGGAACTGCCGCCCCTGGGCGGCATCGAGGGTGGGGACCGGTTGGCGGTAGGCCGCGGGCGACGCATCGGCCACGCTCGCCGCGCCGGCGAGAAGGGCCTCGGGCGGGATGGGGCGGGGTTCGCCTGCGACAAGCGTGGCGGCAGCCACTGCCGCGCATCCCGCCGCTATCCACGCTGCGCCCCTGACCATGACACCCGCCTCCTTCACTACACCGCCGCGGACTCCGGCACCGGCGCGTCGACCACGCGGGTCCAGCCGTAGGGGTCGGGCGCGCGGCCGGTCTGGATGTCGGTGAGCGCACGGTACAGCCGCTGCGCCACCGGGAAGCCGGGCGCGCCGCCCACCGCCACGTCCGCGCCGCGGTGGCCGATGCGGCCCACGGGCACGATCACGGCGGCGGTGCCCATGCAGAAGGCCTCGGTGATGCGGCCGCTGCGCACGTCGGCGACCACCTGGTCGATGTCCAGGCGCGCCTCGCGCACCGGGATGCCCAGGTCGGGAGCGAGGCGCAGCACCGAATCACGGGTGATGCCGCGCAGGATGCTGCCCGAGAGCGCCGGCGTGACGATCTCGCGCCCGTCCACCACGAAGGCCACGTTCATGGCGCCGGCCTCCTCGATGAAGCGGCGCTCCACCGCGTCGAGCCAAAGCACCTGCTGGTAGCCGCCGGCGCGCGCCGCCTCGATGCCCACGAGGCTGCCGGCGTAGTTGCCCGGCGTCTTGGCCTCGCCCGTGCCGCGCGGCGCGGCACGGATGTGCTCCTCGGCCACGCGCACCCCCACCGGCTGGAAGCCGCCGGAGAAATAGGGCCCCGACGGGCTGAGGATCACGTAGTGCAGGAAGCTGCGCGCGGCGCGCACCTCGAAGGTGGGCTCGGTGGCCACCATCACCGGTCGCACGTACAGCGAGGCGCCCTCCCCGGTGGGCACCCATCCGGCATCCAGCGCCACCAGCGCCTCGATCGCGCCGACGAAACGCTCCACGGGCAGCTCGGGCATGCCCATGCGCACGGCCGACCGGTTGAAGCGCTCGGCGTTGGCCTCGGGCCGGAACAGCTGCACCCGGCCATCCGGACGGCGATAGGCCTTGGTGCCCTCGAAGATCGCCTGCCCCGCGTGCAGCACCTGTGCGCCGGCATCGAGCACCAGCGGCCGGCGCGGGCCGATGGCCGCGTCGTGCCAGCCGCGCGCCTCGTCCCAGTGCTCGGTGAACATGTGCGGCGTGAACACGCGCCCGAAGCCCAGGGGCTCCGGCAGCTGCACCGCGCGGCGCGGCGACTCTGCTTCGATTCGGATGTCCATGCCCCGATTGTAGGGAAATCAGGGTCGCAAGGGGTTTTTCGCGCAGTGCGCGAAAAACCCCTTGCGACCCTGATTTCAGGACTGCGCCTCGAAGTCGCCCGCCGGCATGGGCCTGCCGAACAGGTAGCCCTGGAAGACGGGGCAGCCGCTGCCCGAGAGCAGCTCGAACTGCTCCTCGCTCTCCACGCCCTCGGCCACGGCGGACAGCTCGAGGTGGCGGGCGATGTCCATGATGGCCTGCACGATCTTCAGGTCACCCGGATCGGTGAGCAGGTCGCGCACGAAGGTGCGGTCGATCTTCACCTCCGCCACCGGCAGCTGCTTGAGGAAGGCGAGCGAGGAATAACCCGTCCCGAAGTCGTCCATGGAACAGGCCACGCCACCGGCGCGCAGCTCGAGCAGCTTCGCCACGGCGTCGTCAACGTCGTCGAGCAGCACGCTCTCGGTGAGCTCGAGGCGGATCAGCGCCGCATCCACCCCGGCCTCGCGCACCGTGCGAAGCACCCGGGCCGCGAAGTCGCGCGCCCGGAACTGGCGCGCGCTCACGTTCACCGACAGCGGCAGCCGCGCCAGCCGCGGATGCGCGCTCCACCGGGACACGAGCGCGCACGCCTGCTCGAGGACCCACTGGCCCACAGGCGCGATCAGGCCGATCTCCTCGGCGAGCGGGATGAACTCCGCGGGCGAGACCAGCCCGCGCTGCGGATGGCGCCAGCGCAGCAGCACCTCCGCGCCCACCGGGCGGCGCCGTGCATCCACCTGGACCTGCAGCCACGGCTCGAACTCCCCGCGCGGCAGCGCGCGGCGCAAGTCGCCCTCGAGCCGGGCGCGCGCCTCGATGGCCACCTGCATCTCCGGATCGAAGAAGCGCACGGCGTTGCGCCCGGCGCCCTTGGCGCGGTACATGGCCACGTCGGCGCGCTTGAGGATGTCCTCCTCCGCATCCTCGTGCCCGTAGAACAGCGCGATGCCGATGCTGGCAGTGACGGCATGCTCCTCGCCGGCCAGCTGCACCGGCTCGGCGAGCGCCACGCGAACCTTCTCGGCCACGGCCTCGGCGCGCTCGGCGGCCCGCGCCCGGTCACTGCCCAGGCGCCCGAGCATGACGACGAACTCGTCGCCGCCCAGGCGCGCCACCGTGTCCTCCTCGCGCACGCAGCCCGTCAGGCGCTGCGCCACGGTCTGCAGCAGCAGGTCGCCGGCGTCGTGGCCGAGGGTGTCGTTGACGGTCTTGAAGTTGTCCAGGTCCACGAACAGCAGCGCGCCATGGCTGCCGTGGCGCGCGCTGGTGGCCAGCGCGAGGCGCAGATGTTCGCGCAGCAGCCGCCGGTTGGGCAGGTGGGTGAGTGCGTCGTAGAAGGCGAGCCGCCGGATCTCGGCCTCGGCGCGCTTGCGGTCGGTGATGTCGGCCAGCGTGCACACGTGGTGCGACACCGCTCCACCGGGCCCGGTCACCGCCGAGATGGACAGTGCCACCGGATGCTCCTCGCCGTCGGCGTAGCGGCAGGTCACCTCGCCATGCCACTGTCCCTGGCGCGCCACCGAATCCCACAGGTGGCGGTAGAAGCTCCTGTCGCTCCACGCGGGCACCATCAGCGCCAGCGACCAGCCGACGGTGGACTGGGCATCGAATCCGGTGAGCGCCGTGAAGGCCTGGTTGACGCGCTGGATGGTGCCGGTCGCGTCGGTGACCATCATGGCGTCACGCCCCGCGAAGGCGCTGGCGGCGATGCGCAGTTCCTGCTCGGCGCGCATGCGCTCTGTCACGTCCTCCGACAGGCCACCGATGGCGAAGGGCACGCCCTCGGGATCGCGGATCAGGAACTTGGTCTCGTGGAAGACGCGGCCCGCCACGTGATGCTCGAAGCGCAGCGTGCGGCCGCCGGAGAGCACCTCGAGGTCGGTGCGCCGGCACTCGGCGGCGAACTCGGGACCGAAGATCTGCTCGTCGGTCATGCCGGCGTCCAGGTCGGGACGTTCGAGCACCTGCCGGTAGGTCTCGTTGATGAACAGGTAGCGGCCGGTGAGCGACTTCATGAACACGACCATGGGCGCGTGGTCGAGGATGGTCTGCAGCTCGTTGCGCCGCCGGGCCGCCACCTCCTCCGCGCGCACGCGCTCGGTGAGGTCGTGCATCACCCAGAATTCGCCCAGGTCCGACATGGACCCCGAGAAGGACACCCAGCGCATCTCGCCGTCCGCACGCCGCAGCGGCACCACGCGCGGCTCGGGAAAGCCCTGTGCCCGGTCTTCGAGATACAGCGCCTTCACCTCGGCCACGCGGCCCGGGTAGAGCGCCTCGAACCATGCGTCAATGCTGCGAAGCGCGTTTCGCGGGTGCCCGGTGAGGCGTTCCGCGCCGCGGTTCATCACCAGCCGCTCGCCGCCCAGGAACACCGCCGCGGCCGGCAGGTGCTCCACCATGCGCAGCAACGCGCCGTCGCCGCCCTCGACCGGTGCGTCCATGGCGGCCTCGGTGCGGCCCCGACGGCCGCACTCAGGCGAGCGCTGCGACGTACGCCGTCTTAACCGTGGTGAAGAACTCCTGCGCGTAGCGGCCCTGCTCGCGCGGCCCGTAGCTCGAACCCTTCCTGCCGCCGAAGGGCACGTGGTAGTCCACGCCCGCCGTGGGCAGGTTGACCATCACCATGCCGGCCTGGGCGTGGCGGCGGAAGTGCGAGGCGTGCCTGAGCGAGCCGGTGCAGATGCCCGCGCACAACCCGAACTCGGTGTCGTTGGCCACTGCCAGCGCCTCGTCGTAGCCGTTCACCGCGATCACGCTCGCCACCGGCCCGAAGATCTCCTCGCGGTTGATGCGCATGGCGTTGCTGGTGCCGGTGAACAGCGCGGGCTCGAGGTAGAAGCCGTCCTTGTCGCGCTTCAGGCGGTTGCCGCCGAAGGCGAGCGTGCCGCCTTCCTTGCGGCCGATGTCGATGTAGGACAGGTCCTGGTCGAGCTGCGACTGGTCCACCACGGGGCCGATGTGCACACCGGCTTCCAGCGCGTGGCCCACCTTGAGCCCCTTCATGCGCTCCACCATCGCCGCGACGAAGGCGTCGTGGATGCCCTTCGTGACGATGAGCCGCGAGGAGGCCGTGCAGCGCTGACCCGTGGAGAAGAAGGCGCCGTTGACGGCGCACTCCACCGCGACCTTGAGGTCGGCGTCGTCGAGCACCACCAGCGGGTTCTTGCCGCCCATCTCGAGCTGGATCTTCTTGAAGCCCGCAACGGCCTTGGCGGCCACCTTCTGCCCGGTCTGCACCGAGCCGGTGAAGGTGACGGCATCCACGCGCGGGTCGGACAGGATCGCCTCGCCCACCACGGAGCCGCGGCCCATGCACAGGTTGAACACCCCGGCGGGGAAGCCGGCACGGTGGATGATGTCGGCGATGGCCCAGGAAGAGGCAGGCACCAGGTCGGCAGGCTTGAACACCACGCAGTTGCCGTGGGCCAGCGCGGGCGCGATCTTCCAGGCCGGGATGGCGGAGGGGAAGTTCCACGGCGCGATGATGCCCACCACGCCCACCGGCTCGCGGGTGATCTCCACGTCGATGCCGGGCCGCACGGAAGGCAGCAGCTCGCCGGCACGGCGCAGCACCTCGCCGGCGAAGAAGCGGAAGATGTTGCCGGCGCGCACCACCTCGCCGATGCCCTCGGGGAGGGTCTTGCCCTCCTCGCGGGACAGCAGCGCGCCGAGCTCGTCCTTGCGGGCCAGGATCTCGGCGCCCACCTTGTCGAGCAGGTCGGCACGGGCCTGGGTGTTGAAGCCGGCCCAGGCCGGAAAGGCGGCGCGGGCCGCCTCGATGGCGCGGGCCGCCTGGGCGGCATCGGCCTGCGCGTACTCGCCGACGACGTCCGACAGGTCGGACGGATTCAGGTCGCGGGTGACGCTGGCACCGGCGACCCATTCGCCGGCAATGAGGTTGGCATGTGGCTGGGCCATGATCGGACTCCCCTGGAGAGGCGGCGATGGTAACGCAGCCGCGCTGCGCCCCTTGGCCCGGCCGTGGGAGAATCGTGGCTCTCGAACGCCCGGAAGGCCGCCCCGCCATGCATCCGCCTCTCGCCCGCTCCGCCGTCCAGCAGCTGCGCCAGTCGAAGATCCGCGAAGTCGCCAACGCCGGCATGGGTCGCCCCGACGTGCTGGCCTTCTGGTTCGGCGAGCCCGACGAGGTCACGCCCGAGTTCATCCGGGCCGCCGGCATCTCGGCACTGCAGGGCGGAGACACGTTCTACACCCAGAACCTCGGCATTCCGGCGCTGCGCGAGGCGCTCGCCGCCTACCTGTCGCGGCTCCACCGCACGACGGCGGCCGACGAGATCGTCGTCACGAACTCCGGCATGTCCGCGCTCATGCTCGCCACCCAGGCGCTGGTGGGGCCCGGCGACCGCACGGTGATCGTCACGCCCGTGTGGCCCAACCTCGTGGAGATCCCGAAGATCCTCGGCGCCGAGGCGGTCACCTTCGCACTCGACTTCACGCCCCGGGGCTGGAAGCTCGACCTGCAGCGGCTGCTGGACACCCTGACCCCGGGCACGCGTGCCCTGTACCTCAACTCGCCCAACAACCCCACGGGATGGACCATCACCCGCGACGAACAGCAGGCCGTGCTCGCACACTGCCGCCGCCACGGCATCTGGATCGTGGCGGACGATGCCTACGAGCGGCTGTACTACGGCGACGATGGACAGGCGCCGGTGGCGCCCTCCTTCCTGGACTTCGCCGATCCGCTCGACCGGGTGGTGCAGACCAACACCTTCTCCAAGTCGTGGCTCATGACCGGCTGGCGGCTGGGCTGGATCGCCGCGCCGCGGCCGCTGGTGGACGCGCTCGCCACCCTCATCGAATACAACACCTCCTGCGCGCCCGGCTTCGTGCAGCGCGCCGGCGTGAAGGCGGTCACCGAAGGCGAGCCGGTGATCGCGCGCACCGTGGCGCGCTTCCGCGCGGCGCGCGACTTCCTGCACGCGCGGTTGAATTCCCTTCCCGGCGTGCAGGCGCCCCTGCCCGCGGGAGCCATGTACACCTTCTTCCGGGTCGACGGCCTCGCCGACAGCCTCGCACTGTGCAAGCGGCTGGTGGCCGAGCACGACCTGGGGCTGGCGCCCGGGATCGCCTTCGGCCCGGAGGGCGAGGGATTCGTGCGCTGGTGCTTCGCATCGGACATTGCCCGCCTCGAGCAGGGTCTCGAACGCCTCGCCCGCGGGCTCGCCCGCGTTCCCGCCGCGGCGTGAGCCGCCCGACCCTCTCCACCGCCGCAACGGATGCCATGAAAGTCACGCTGATTCCCGTCACGCCCTTCGAACAGAACTGCTCGCTGCTGGTGTGCGAACAGACCGGCAAGGCTGCCGTGGTGGACCCGGGCGGCGACCTGGACGTGATCCTCGGCGAAGTCGGGCGCCAGGGCGCCACGCTCGAGAAGATCCTGCTCACCCACGGCCACATCGACCACTGCGGCGGCACGGCCGAGCTGTCGAGGCGTCTGTCGCTGCCCGTGGAGGGCCCGCAGCGCGAGGACGCGTTCTGGATCGACCAGTTGCCCGAGCAGGGGCGCATGTTCGGCTTCCCGCGGCTGGAGGCCTTCACGCCCGACCGCTGGCTCGAGGAGGGCGACACGGTACGCTTCGGCGCGCAGGAGATGGAGGTCTACTTCACCCCCGGCCACACGCCCGGCCACGTGGTGTTCTTCCACCGCGGCGCGAAGCTCGCCTTCGTGGGCGACGTGCTGTTCAGCGGCTCCGTCGGACGCACCGACTTCCCGCGCGGCGACTACGACACGCTGATCGCCTCCATCACCGGCAAGCTCTGGCCGCTGGGTGACGACGTCACCTTCGTCCCCGGGCATGGTCCCACCTCCACCTTCGGCGAGGAGCGGCGCGGCAATCCGTTCGTGGGCGATGCGATCCTGCGCCGGGGTCGGTATGCGTGAACGCCGGCCGTGAGCTTCTACGACCGCCACGTCCTGCCTCGCGTCCTCGACATGGTCTGCGGCATGCCCATGGTCACGACCAAGCGCCGGCGCGTGGTGCCGCTCGCGGAGGGTCGCGTGCTCGAGGTGGGCATCGGCAGCGGGCTGAACCTGCCCCACTACGATCCGGCCCGCGTGACGCGTGTCATCGGGCTCGACCCCGGCGAGGCCCTGCTCGCCACGGCGCGCCGGCGCTCGGCACGCAGTCCGGTACCGGTGGAGTTCCTGGCGCTGGAAGGCGAGAACATCCCGCTCGAGTCCGGCAGCGTGGACACGGTGGTGGTCACCTACACGCTGTGCACCATCCCCGGCGTGGAGCAGGCGCTGGACGGCATGCGCCGCGTGCTCAGGCCCGGCGGACGACTGCTGTTCTGCGAGCACGGACTCGCTCCGGACGCCGGCGTGGCGCGCTGGCAGCAGCGCCTCGATCCGATGTGGGGCCGGCTGGCCGGCGGCTGCCACCTCACCCGCGACACTGGTGCGCTGCTCGCGAAGGCAGGCTTCGCCGTGGACTGGATCGAACGGGCCTACGCCCGCGGCGCGCCGCGCTTTGCCGGTTGGCACAACATCGGCATCGCCGAGCCGCGCTGAGTCACGAGCTTAGCCTCGGCCCCAGCACGAAGAAGGTCTGCAGCACCCCCTTCCCCTTCACCTCGACGCCGCCGCGCGCTTCGAGCACGAACTCGCCCTCCAGCCGCTTCGCCGTGGCCTCGGTGACCTGGATCCGCCCCGGCACGCCGTACTGCTCCATGCGGCTCGCCACGTTCACCGCGTCGCCCCACAGGTCGTAGACGAAGCGCTTCTTGCCGATCACGCCCGCCACCACGGGACCGGTGTTGATGCCGATGCGCACGGCCAGCCCCGGGAAACCCTTCACCACCTCCACCACTTCCAGCGCGAAGCGCGCCAGCGCCTGGGCGTGGTCGGCACGATGATCGGGCACGCCGGCGGCCACCATGTAGGCGTCACCGATGGTCTTGATCTTCTCGAGCCCGTGGCGCTCGGCGAGTTCGTCGAATCGCGTGAACACGCCGTTCAGGAGGTTGACCACCCGCTCGGGTGTCTCGCGATTGGCGTAGCTCGTGAATCCCGCGATGTCCGCGAACAGCACGCTGCACTCGTCCACGCCATCGGCGAAGCTGCGACCGTCGGCGCGCAGCCGCCTGGCCACCGCCGCGGGCAGCAGGTTCTCCATCAACGTCTCCAGGCGCCCGTTGGCCTCCGCCAGTCCGGCCTCGGCGTTGCGCGCATCGCGCACCAGCAGCCGCAGGGTGAGCGCCAGCACCAGGAGCGAGAAGAGGATCTCGGCGGGCACCGTGACGTGTCGCAGGTTGTCCGGGAGGTTGTTGAGCACCGGAAGGGGCGCCACCTCCATCTGCACCGCCAGGAAACCCGCCAGCGAGACGCCCACGTAGAAGTACTTCCAGAAGCTGCGCCGCTCGGGCAGCAGCACGATGGGCAGCATGGCCGTGATCAGCAGCCAGAAGTGCGTGCCGCGCGGTGCACCCGGCGAGGCGGCGTCGAGCCACAGCAGGCTCGCGTAGATGGTCGCCCAGAAACCCCAGATGGCAAGGTGTGTGGCGCGCACCACCTCGCCTCGCCGCACCTGCCACAGGATGACGCCGAACACCGACACCACGCCCAGGCAGAAGGCGGCCTCGAACCACTCGGCGGCGATTGCGTAGTACACGCCCCAGCTGCCGTCCCAGAGGATCTCGAGGATGGCGGTGAAGGCGAGCAGGCGCAGCGCCCGGGCGTTGTGCCCTCGGGCGGGGTCGGGGAGCGGGAGCGCGAGCGCCTCGGGGAGCGCGACGGGCAGCGGCAGCCAGTCGCGCTCGGCCACGTTGGCGCTGGCGGCGTCCGGCGAATCGTCGGGGGTCTGCATGGCGTCGCGCAGTCTAGCGCGGCCCGGTGGCACAATCCGCCATCACTCGCGCCCACCGCCGAACCATGTCCTCCCGCCTGCCCACCCTCGAACAGCTCGAACGCGCCGCCGACCTGGTGTACCAGGGCCTCTCGCCCACGCCCCAGTACCGCTGGCCGCTGCTCGAAGAGGCCCTCGGCGCGCAGGCGTGGATCAAGCACGAGAACCACACGCCACTGGGCGCCTTCAAGGTGCGCGGCGGGCTGGTGTACTTCCACCACCTTGCCACGGGCGGGCCCAGGCCCCCCGGCGTGGTGAGCGCCACCCGCGGCAACCACGGCCAGTCGGTGGCCTTCGCCGCGCGCCGCCACCACATCCCCGTGACCATCGTGGTGCCCCACGGCAACAGCCGCGAGAAGAACGCCGCGATGCGTGCGCTCGGTGCCGAACTGGTCGAGCACGGCGACGACTTCCAGGCCGCCCGCGAGCACGCCATCGAACTGGCGGACCGGCGCGGGCTGCACATGGTGCCCTCCTTCCACCCGTTCCTGGTCCAGGGCGTGGCCAGCTGGGCGCTGGAGCTCATGCACGCCGCCCACGACATCGAGGTGCTCTACGTACCCATCGGGCTGGGCTCGGGCATCTGCGGCGCCATCGCGGCGCGCGAGGCCCTCGGCCTGAAGATGGAGATCGTGGGCGTCACATCGGCCGATGCGCCGGCCTACGCGCGCTCGTTCGAGTATCGCGAGCCGGTGGAGCGGCCGGTGCGCACCGAGCTGGCCGACGGCCTGGCCTGCCGCAAGCCCGAGCCCGTGGCGCTGGAGATCATCCTCGCGCACGCGGCGCGCATCGTGGAGGTGACCGACGCCGACGTGGCCGATGCCATGCGCCTGCTGTTCAGCACCACGCACAACGTGGCGGAAGGCGCGGGCGCGGCCGGCGTGGCCGCCATGCTGCGCGAGAAGTCGCGCATCGCCGGGCGCAAGGTGGCCACGGTGCTGTGCGGCGGCAACGTCGACCGGGCCGTGTTCGCGCGGGTGCTGGCGGGATGAGCGCCGGCAGGGCCCCTCACCCCGTCACTTGAACTCGAACTCCACCAGTTCCACCGGCTCGTCACCGCGATTCACCAGAGTCGTGACCGCCGAAGCCTCGCGGAATGTGAACTGCGCCGGCACCACCCGGGTTTCCACCGCCACCGCCCCCGGCGCCTGGTCGGCGATCACCCCCGGCGTCATGGCGATGCGCAGGCTCGGCCCGGCGATGGCGATCGGCCCCACCGACTGCCCCGGCTGAAGCACGATGCGGTAGGCGCGCACCCGCTCGTTGTCGATGGCGGTCTCGATGCCCGGCTGCGCGGGAATGGAGGCAGTCACGGCGCCGCCGAAGGCGATGGGCTGCAGCAGCTCGATGCCGATCGCCCGGAATGTCCCCGGCCCGAGATTGATGAAGCGGTGCGTGTACGTGCCCTGGGTGGACGCCCGGTAGTAGCCCACCAGGCCGCGCCTGATGGGCGTGTCCTTCGGCTCCTGGCCGTACACCTGGTTCTTCAGGGTCACGCTGGTGATCATGAGGTAGGGGTAATCGAGCGAGTGGGCGTGGAACATCGTGCGCTCGCCCTCGGGGATCTCCACATCGATCACCCGCACCCAGCGGTTCACCAGCTTGGGCACGTGGCGCGGCTCCTCATGGGCGGGGACCACGCGGTCATCGTCGGCGGCCGCGCCGAGCGGCGCGAGCAGGAGGCAGGCTGCGAGGAGGATGGCGGGCTTCATGCGCACTCCGTGGATGGGATCGGGCGACGCCCTATTCTGCACCTTCGCCGCCGCCCGTCCGAATCGCCTCGACAGCCTTCGCGCGTGTTCGCGTCCCCCGTGATCGAGGCCTCAGGCGGCGAACTGCAGCTCCGCCAGCCGGGCGTACAGCGTGTCGCCTGCCACCAGCTCGTCGTGGGTGCCCAGCGCCACCAGCCGGCCGTGGTCGAGCACGGCGATGCGGTGCGCGCCCTTCACGGTGGCGAGGCGGTGGGCGATGACCAGCGTGGTGCGGTCCTGCATCAGCCGCTCCAGCGCCAGTTGCACCATGCGCTCGGATTCGGCGTCCAGCGCGCTGGTGGCCTCGTCGAGCAGCAGCACCGGACGGTCGGCGAGGATGGCCCGGGCGATGGCGATGCGCTGACGCTGCCCGCCGGAGAGCCGCACGCCGCGCTCGCCCAGCTCGGTGTCCAGCCCTTGGGGCAGGCGCTGCACGAACTCCGTGGCGAAGGCGTCGTCGCAGGCGGCGCGCACCTCGGCGTCCGAAGCCTCGGGACGCGCGTAGCGCACGTTGTCGCGCACGCTGGCGGCGAAGATGGCCGGCTCCTGGGACACCACGGCGATCCGGGCTCGCACCGCCGCCGGGTCGGCGCTGCGCAGGTCCACGCCGTCCATGCGCACGGCGCCGGCGTGCGGGTCGTAGAAGCGCTGCAGGAGCTGGAACACGGTGGTCTTGCCCGCACCCGAGGGCCCCACCAGCGCCACCCGCTCGCCGGGTGCCACCGACAGCGAGACGCCGTCCAGGGCGGGCGTGTCGGGCCGAGAGGGATAGAAGAAGCGCACGGCATCGAAGGCGATCGCGCCGCGGGCAGGTTCCGGCAGCGCGACGGGCTGGGCGGGCGCCGAGATCTCCGGGACCGTGTCGAGGATCTCCACCAGCCGCTCCGCGGCGCCCGCGCCACGCTGCAGATCGCCCCACACCTCCGCCAGCGCACCGGCCGCGGAGGCCACGCTGGCCGCGTAGAACACGAACGCGGACAGTTCACCCGGCGTGAGCCGCCCGGCCAGCACGTCGTGGCCGCCCACCCAGAGGATCACGCCGATGCCGGCGAACACCAGCGTGATCACCGCGGCGATGAGCGCGGCGCGCTGGCGGATGCGCCGCCGCGCGGTGTCGAAGGCGGCCTCCAGGCGCGCGCCGAACAGCCGCCGGTCCTGCACCTCGTGGCCGTAGGACTGCACGGTGCGGATCTCGTGCAGCGCCTCGTCCACGTAGGCACCCAGGTCGGCGATGCGGTCCTGGCTGGCGCGGGAGAGCTTGCGCACTCGCCGACCGAACAGCCCGATAGGCCCGATCACCAGCGGCACCGCCACAAGAACCAGCAAAGTGAGCTTGAGGCTCGTGAGGGCGAGCATCACCAGGCTGCCCGCGCCCAGCAGCAGGTTGCGCAGCGCCATGGACACCGAGGTGCCGGCCACCTGTTCCAGCAGCGCCGTGTCGGCCGTGAGCCGCGAGATCACCTCGCCGGTGCGGGCCTGCTCGTACCACGAGGGCGACAGCGACAGCAGGCGGTCGAAGACCTTGCGGCGCAGGTCCGAGACCACGCGCTCACCCAGCCAGGAGACGAGGTAGAAGCGCGTGTAGGTGGCGGCGGAGAGCATCACCACCAGGACGAGCATGAGCACCAGGCCGCGGTCGAGCGCCGCGGGATCGCCGCCCGAGAAGCCGGCGTCGATGACCCGCTTGAGACCCTGGCCGATGACCAGGAAGGCCGCCGCGGCCAGCACCAGCGCCACGGCGGCGCCGGCGATGCGCGAGCGGTACGGGAGGGCGAGGCGCCAGAGGACGAGGAGGCTGCGCAGGGACTGGCGGGGGCGGGCGGTGGAATCGGTCACGGGGCGAGTATACGGAGCCGACTCGCGATGGCGATCAATTGCGCAGCGGACCCGTTTGCACTGGACGGGAAGCGGGGGTCCCGCGCAACGAACGAAAGCAACGCCCCAGGTCCATGCGTGATTGACGACGACAGGATCGGTGGATACCGTTGGTAGTCATCGCAACCCCGAGACGTAGTCCTCGTGTCCGTTCGCGCGAAGCTCTTCGCCTCCGGCAGGAGCCAGGCAGTGCGCCTGCCAAAGGCATTGCGCATGCCCGGCGACGAGGTCATCGCCAAGCCGTTCGGCAACGGGGTATTGCTGCTGCCGCTCGAAGACCCCTGGCGACTGATGCGCGAGGCGGTCGAGGATTTCGAGCCGGGTGTCGAGATGGTGCGAGAGCAGCCGCCAAAGCAGGAACGAGACTGGTCCGTCGGGCGGAAGTCGAAACGAGCTCAGTCATGGTCCGTTATCTGCTCGACACGGACACCTGCATCTACGTCATCAATCGCCGCCCGTCCGGGGTCTTCGACAGGTTCGCGG
>CAZXJW010000063.1:0-13496 GCA_964641005.1 uncultured Rhodocyclaceae bacterium | reverse complement strand
CATCCTGCGCTTCAACCGCGAGGGCACGGCGGCGGTGCGCGGACAGCGGCCGGCCGCGGGCACCATGGGCGAGTTCCTCGACCGGGGTGGCTACGGCCGGGCGTTCCGGGAGTGGTACCTGCTTCCCATGAGCGCCGCCATCTGGTCCTGCCCCACCGAGCGCATGCTGGAGTACCCCGCCAGCACCTTCCTGCAGTTCTGCCACAACCACGGTCTGCTGCAGGTCAGCGACCGGCCGCTGTGGCGCACCGTGTCGGGCGGCGGCCGCGAGTACGTCCGCCGGCTGGTCGCGGCGCTGTCCGACGTGCGGCTGTCCACGCCGGTGCTGTCGGTCTCGCGCCCGGTGTCCGGCGGCGTGGAGATCACCACGGCGAGCGGCATCGAGCGCTTCGACGAGGTCGTGCTGGCGAGCCACAGCGACCAGAGTCTTTCCCTGCTCGCCGACGCCGACGACGCCGAGCGCTCCATCCTCGGCGCGGTGCGCTACCAGCCCAACGAGGCATGGCTGCATACCGACGCCCAGCTGCTGCCGCGCGAGCGGAGCGCCTGGTCGGCCTGGAACTACCTGTCGGGATCGCCCCGGGTGGACGGCCGACCGGTGGCAGTGAGCTATCTCATCAACAAGCTGCAGCCGCTGCCGTGTCGCACGCCGGTGGTGGTGACGCTCAATCCGGTGCGCGAACCGCGCGCGGGCACGGTGCTTCGGCGCATCTCCTATTCGCATCCGGTCTTCGACGCGGCCGCGATCGGGGCGCAGAAGCGCCTCGCCGAGATCCAGGGGCGGCGGCGTGCGTGGTTCTGCGGGGCGTGGACCGGCTACGGGTTCCACGAGGACGGACTGCGGTCCGGGTTGGCAGTGGCAAACGCTCTTGGGGTGAAGGCGCCATGGCAGTCGGAGGCATTGGCGGCGTAGCGCCGCTGATCTTCTTCGGCCGCGTCATGCACGCGCGGTTGCGGCCGAGGAGCAACGTGTTCAGCTACCGGGTCTGGTTCCTGCGGGTCCCGCTGTCGGCGCTCGACCGGCTGCGCGGCCCGCTGTTCTCCGTCGACCGCCCGAACCTGTTCTCGCTGCGCACGCGGGACCTCGGCCCGCGTGACGGATCGGCGTGGCTTCCCTGGATCCGGACGCTGCTGGCGGACAACGACATCGATGCCGCCGACGGCGAGGTCTGGCTGCAGTGCTTCCCGCGCGTCCTGGGCTACGCCTTCAATCCCGTGAGCTTCTGGCTCTGCCACGACCGGGACGGCGCCCTGCGCGCGGTGCTCTGCGAGGTGAACAACACCTTCGGCGAGCACCACAATTACCTGCTCGCCCACGCCGACCAGCGCCCGATCGTCCCGGGCGACGAACTCTCGGCGCGCAAGGTGTTCCACGTCTCGCCCTTCTGCGCCGTGGCGGGGAGGTACCGTTTCCGCTTCGAGACGGACCCCTCGGCCACGCGCGTGCGCATCGATTACGACGACCCCCAGGGGCGCCTGCTCATCACCACCGTCTCGGGTAAGGCCCGTCCGGTCGCAACGGGCGTCCTGCTCCGGGCGTTCTTCGCCTATCCTTGGATGACCGCCGGGGTGATCGCCCGCATCCACTGGCAGGCACTGCGCCTGTGGCTGAAGGGCGTCCCCTTCTTCTCCAAGCCGCTCCCGCCCGCCCGGGAGACGACCCGATGAAACTCGACGACATGACCGCGCCGCCGCTGTTCCCCACTGTCGAGGCCGCGACGGGGCCACGCAGCGCAACGCTGCTGCTCGCGCTCCTGGAACGCCTCAGGGTGGGCCGCCTCGACCTCATCACGCCCGACGGGCGCCTGCGCGCCTTCGTGGGTGCCGAGCCCGGGCCGCAGGCGCTGCTGCGGATCAACGACTGGAGCACCTGTGCCGCCGTGCTGCGCGCCGGGGACATCGGGTTCGCCGAGAGCTACATCGCGGGTCACTGGGACTCCCCGGACCTTGCCAAGCTGCTCACGCTCGCAGCCGCCAACCACGCCGCGCTGGAGAAGGTCGTCTACGGCCGCTGGTGGGGCTGGGTGCTGTACCGCCTGCGCCACCTGCTGCGCGGCAACTCCCGCGGCCAGGCGCGGCGCAACATCCATGCGCACTACGACCTGGGCAACCGCTTCTACTCGCTGTGGCTCGACGAGACCATGACCTACTCGTCGGCGCTGTTCGAGGGTCGCCTCGACAGGCCGCTGGAAGAGGCGCAGGAACTGAAGTACCAGCGCATCCTCGAGCGACTCGAGCTCCAGCCCGGCGAGCGGGTGCTCGAGATCGGCTGCGGCTGGGGCGGGTTCGCGGAGTATGCGGCACGCACGCGGGGCGTGCACGTGCACGGCATCACGCTGTCCACGGAGCAGCTCGCCTGGGCCCGCGAGCGGGTGGCGAAGGCGGACCTCGGCGACCTGGCGCGCTTCGAGCTGCGCGACTACCGCGACGTGCGTGGCGAGTTCGACGCCATCGTCTCCATCGAGATGTTCGAGGCCGTGGGAGAGCGCTACTGGGCCGGTTACTTCCGCACCGTGCGCGACCGCCTCCGGCGCGGTGGCCGGGCCCTCGTGCAGACCATCTCCATCGACGAGGCGCTGTTCGACCGCTACCGCACCGGCACCGACTTCATCCAGCAGTACATCTTCCCCGGCGGAATGCTTCCCAGCCAGGAGGTGTTCCGCGACCGCGCCTCCCAGCAGGGCCTCGTGGTGGGCGACGTGCTGGCGTTCCGGCACGACTACGCGGAGACCCTCAGGCGCTGGCGGGCGCGCTTCAACGCCCGCATCACCGACCTGCACGGACTCGGCTTCGACGAGCGCTTCGCGCGGCTGTGGAACTTCTACCTCGCCTACTGCGAGGCGGGCTTTCGCGCCGCCACCATCGACGTGCTCCAGGTGGAGCTGCGGCGTGTCTGAGCGGCTGCTGCGTTGGCTCGCGGGCGCCGCGATGGCGCTCGCGCTTGCACCGGCGGGTGCCGCGGCCGTCACCTTGCCCCTGCCCGAGCCGCTGGCACGCGGCGAAGCCGAGTACCGCGTGCTGGGCAGCGGCAGGATGCGCTGGTTCGGCCTGCACCTCTACGACGCGGCGCTCTGGGTGACGGGGCGCGAGCACCAGTGGGACCAGCCCTTCGCGCTGGACATCCGCTACGCGCGCGACTTCTCGGGTGTTCGCATCGCGGAGGTGAGCGCCGACGAGATCCGGCGCCTGGGCGCGGGCGACCTGCGGCGCATCGAGCTGTGGCAGGAACAGATGGCGCGCATTTTCCCGGACGTGCGCAAGGGCGACCACCTGACCGGCTTGTTCCGTCCCGGGATCGGCGCCGAGTTCTTCCACCAGGGACGCTCGGTGGGCACGGTGCGCGATCTCGAGTTCGCGCGCGCCTTCTTCTCCATCTGGCTCGATCCCCGCACCCGCGAGCCCAGGCTGCGCGCCTCGCTGCTGGGCCAGCGGTGAACCCGGCTGCGCTGCCCCGCGCGGGGCTGTGGGCCTATGCGGCACTCGCCCTGCCGCTGGCCATGGCCGCGCTGCCGGTGTACGTGCACGTCCCGAAGCTCTACGCCGACGACCTCGGGCTCTCGCTGGGGCTGGTGGGCGCCATCCTGCTGGCCGCGCGGCTGCTCGATGCGATCCAGGACCCGCTGCTGGGCTGGTGGAGCGATCGCGCCGCTGGCGGCGGTGGTCGCGGGCGCTTCGTGGTCGCGGCGCTGCCGCTGCTCGCCCTGGGCGTGATCGGCCTGTTCAACCCGCCGTCCTTGTCCCCGGGCGCCCTGGCGGCGTGGCTTGGCGCGTGCCTCGTGGTGGTCTACCTGGGCTTCAGCATGGCCTCCATCAGCTACTACGCCATCGGCGCAGAGCTCTCCTCCGACTACCACGAGCGCACCCGCGTCACCGCGGCGCGCGGGGTGCTGGGCGTGACCGGCGTGCTGCTGGCCGCCGCGCTCCCGGCGCTGCTGGCAGGCGGGGGGCCGGAGTCCGCCGGGCTGCGCAGCTTCAGCCTGCTGTTCGTGCCCGTGCTGCTGGCAGGCGCCGGCCTGATGCTGTTCCTCACGCCCGCCCCGCGCGTGGCGCCGGGTCCACGCACGCGCTTCCTGAAGAGCCTGGCAGGGCCGGCGGGCAATCCCTCGTTCCGCTGGCTCGTGGCGGTGTTCGTGGTGAGCGGCGTGGCCTCCGCGGTGCCCGCCACGCTGATCCTGTTCTACGTCCAGGACGTGCTCGGGCGTTCGGACCTGAACGGGGTGTTCCTGGGCATCTACTTCCTGTTCGGTGCCGCCGGCATGCCGCTTTGGGTGGAAGCCTCGCGCCGCGTGGGCAAGAAGAACGCATGGCTTCTGGGCATGGTCATGAGCATCGCCGCCTTCGCCAGCGCCTTCGCCCTGGGACCTGGCGATGCCGTCGCCTTCGGTCTGGTGTGCGCACTGTCGGGCATCGCCTATGGCGCCGAACTCGCGCTGCCGCCATCCATCCTCGCCGACGTGGTGGACCGCGACGCGGCTGCCGCCACGGCCCGTCCGGACGGTGCCTACTTCGGCCTGTGGCAGTTCACCGAGAAGCTCAACCTCGCGCTGGCCGCGGGACTGGCGCTGCCCGTGCTCGGCGCGCTGGGCTACCAGCCCGGCAGTGCGCAGGCGCCCATGGGCACGCTGTCCCTCATGTACGCCGCCTTTCCCTGCCTGCTCAAGCTCGCGGCGGTGGCTCTGCTGTGGGCCGCCCCCATCGAGCGGCTTCGCTGGCAGCCGCCCGTTTCTCCAGGAGCCTCCCTGCCATGAACCGCATCGTCCAATGGATCGCCGTGGTGCTGCTCGCCGCCGGACTGGCCGGCTGCGCCGCCGTGAAGCCCGAGTCCTACCGCGCCGAGAAGCCGGAGCTGGATCTCGCCCGGTACTTCCAGGGCAACATCGACGGCTGGGGCATGGTCCAGGAGCGCTCCGGCAAGGTGCTGCGCCGCTTCCACGTGGTGATCGAGGCGAAGTGGGAGGGGGACACGGGCACGCTGGACGAGTCCTTCGACTGGTCCGACGGCAAGAAGGAGAAGCGCGTCTGGACCGTGCGCAAGCTCGCGGACGGCCGCTACACGGGGACCGCGGGCGACGTGGTGGGCGAGGCTGCAGGCGTGGCGGCGGGCAACGCGCTGCAGTGGGTGTACGTGCTGCAGTTGCCCGAGGACCAGGGCGGCTGGAAGGTGGACGTGGACGACTGGATGTACCTGGTGGACGAGGCGACGCTGCTGAACCGTTCCACCATCGGCAAGTTCGGCATCCGCTTCGCCGACATCACCATCGCCTTCAGGAAGCGGTGAGCGCGTGCCCCTGAATCCGCCCATCGGCGACTGGCGCGAGCGCAGGGTCTGGGTCGTGGGCGCCTCCACGGGCATCGGCCGCGCCATCGCCGACGCCCTGGTCGCCCGCGGCGCGCGCGTGGCCGTCTCCGCGCGCCGCGCCGAGCCGCTGGGCGAGATGGTGCTGGCGAACCCGAACCGGGTCACTGCGCTGCCGCTGGACGTGACCGATGCCGAGAGCGTTCGCCTGGCCGCCGAAGCCCTGGCGGTGCGCTGGGGCGGCTGCGACCTCGTTCTGTGCGTGGCGGGCAACTACCTGCCCATGCGCGCCTGGGAGATGGACCTGGTGGCGTTGCGCCGGCTCGTGGACGTCAACCTGATGGGCGTGCTCAACGTGGTGCATGCGGTGCTGCCAATGCTGCTGAAGCAGGGTGCCGGCGGCATCGGCATCGTCTCCAGCGTGGCGGGTTTCCGCGGGCTGCCCCAGAGCCTGGCCTACGGGCCCACCAAGGCGGCCCTCATCAACCTCGCCGAGACGCTCTACCTCGACCTGCGAGGCCGCGGGCTGGCCATCCACGTGATCAACCCGGGCTTCGTGAAGACGCCCCTCACCGACCAGAACGACTTCGAGATGCCGGCGCTCATCAGTGCCCAGGAGGCGGCCGAGCAGACGCTGCGCGGCCTGGAACGCGGCGAGTTCGAGATCCACTACCCGAAGCGCTTCACGCGCCTGCTCAAGCTGCTGCGCGTGCTGCCCTACCGCTGGTACTTCCCGCTGGTCCACCGCATCACCGGGCTGTGAGGACGGGCACCATGGACCTGGACGAGATCGTGCGTCGCTTCGAGTCGCTGGAACGCGGCGACGTGGCACGCATGCGCGAGTTCTATGCCGAGGACGCCTTCTTCAAGGACCCCTTCAACGAGGTCCGGCGGGTGGAGGACATCGAGGCGATCTTCCTGCGCATGTTCGATTCGCTCCACGAACCGCGCTTCAAGGTGGTGAACCGCATCGCCCACGGGGACCAGGCGGTGCTGGAGTGGGACTTCACATTCCGCATCCGGCGCTGGAAGCCGGAGCAGCCGTGGTGCATCCGCGGCGTGAGCCACCTGCGCTTCGGGACTGACGGGCGCATCGTCCATCACCGCGACTTCTGGGACACGGGCGAGGAGCTCTACGCGAAGCTGCCGCTGGTGGGCGGGCTGATCCGCTTCCTGCGTCACCGCATGGGCTGAATCCGTGTCGCACCGGCATGACCGCGCGCTGGTGTGGTTCCGGCGCGACCTGCGCGCCGAGGACCACGCGGCGCTGCATCATGCGCTGCGCGAGGCGCGCGCCGTGCGCTGCGTGTTCGTGTTCGACACCGAGATCCTCGACGCGCTGCCCTCGCGCCATGACCGGCGCGTGGAGTTCATCTGGCACGCGGTGGTGGAGCTGCGCGCGTCGCTCGAGGCATTGGGCGGCGGGCTGGCGGTCCTGCACGGCAGGGCCCGGGATCTCGTGCCCGCGCACGCCGCGGCCATCGGTGCGGACGCGGTGTATTGCGCGCACGACTACGAACCGGCTGCCGTGGCGCGCGATGCCGCTGTGGAGCGCGTGCTGCACGAGGCCGGCCGGCGCATGCACACCTTCCGCGACCAGGCGGTGTTCGAGAAGTCCGAACTGCTCACCCAGGCCGGCAGGCCCTTCACGGTGTTCACGCCCTACCGGAACGCGTGGCTGAAGGCGGTGGACCGCGACCGCCTCGCGCCGCTGCCGGTGGCGCCCCACGCGACGGCCTTCGAGCCCGAGCCCGCGGCGCCGATGCCTTCGCTGCAGTCCATGGGCTTCCAAGAGACCAACCTGAGGTCGCTGGCGATGCCGCTGGGGGCTTCGGGCGCGCGCACGCTGTTCGACGACTTCCGCGGCCGCATGGATGGCTACCGGGAGCGGCGCGATTTCCCGGCGGTGCGAGGGCCGTCCTATCTGTCCGTGCACCTGCGCTTCGGAACGATCGGCGTGCGCGAGCTGGCCCGCGAGGCGCACGCGCGCGGCGGCGAAGGGGCTGGCACGTGGCTGTCGGAGCTCATCTGGCGCGACTTCTACTTCCAGATCCTGTGGCACAACCCGCACGTGGTGGAGGGCGCCTTCCGGCGCGAGTTCGACGCGCTGCGCTTCCCGGACGATCCGGCGCTGTTCGCCGCCTGGTGCGAGGGCCGCACCGGCTACCCGCTGGTGGACGCCGCCATGCGCCAGATCAACCAGACCGGCTACATGCACAACCGGCTGCGCATGGTGGCCGCGTCCTTCCTGGTGAAGGACCTGCACGTGCACTGGCGCAAGGGCGAGCGCTACTTCGCCGAGCACCTCAACGACTTCGACCTGTCCGCCAACAACGGCGGCTGGCAATGGGCGGCCTCCACGGGCTGCGACGCGCAGCCGTGGTTCCGCATCTTCAATCCCGTGACGCAGTCGGAGAAGTTCGACGCCGAGGGCCGCTTCATCCGGCTGTACGTGCCCGAGCTCGAGAAGGTGCCGGCGAAACACATCCATGCGCCCTGGACACTCCCGCCGCTGGAGCAGCATGCGCTGGGCGTGGTGATCGGTCGCGACTACCCGGCGCCCGTGGTGGACCACGCCACGGCGCGCGAGGAGACGCTCAGGATCTTCGGAGCGATCCGGTAGCGGCGTCCCGCGGCACGATCCCGTCCGAAGCTCACCACATGGGATCGATCGCTTGCACCACGCCTTCAGCCGCCTCGATCACCTCGCCCGCGTCCAGCGCCAGGTCCTCGCGGAAGCGGGCCGGGACGATCTGCACCCCGGTGCGCAGGCTGCCGTGGCTGCCCACCGGCACCGCGAGGCCGGCCAGCCCGAGCAGCGGCGTGACGAGGCTCACCCGCAGCGAATCGAGGATGCTGCGCTGGCCTTCCAGCGTCAGGTCCTGGCCGTGGCGGGGCGGCAGGTCGCACAACGTGGGCATCACCACCAGGGGATGGTGGACGAAGAACTCCTGCCACAGCAGCAGCAGGCGGTCGCGCTGAGCCCAGGCATCCAGCACGGCACCCGGCTCGGCCGGCGGGGACAGCGTCATCCAGTGGCGCAGCGAGGTCACGGCGTCGGGATCGCCCATCTTCTCGATCATCGGCCCGAGCGCGCGGAACACGTCCCCCGAGCCGATCACGTGCCACAGCCGCGTCACTTCCTCGATCTCCGGCGGCAGCAGCTCCTCCACCGCGTAGCCCGCGCGCTGCAGGTGGGCACCGGCGCGCCGCACGGCGGCAGCCTGGGCCGGGTGGGTGAAGCCGCCAGGCACCTCGGGGACCAGCGCCACGCGGATGGGGCGCGCCGGCGGTGGCCCGCGGAAGGGCACGTCCACCCAGCGCGTGTCGCGGGGGTCGCCCTGCATCATCACCGACAGCGCGAGCCGCGCATCGCGGACGGTGCGCGCGTGCGGACCCTGGGTGACCATGAGCTGGGCCCCGAGCGGCCGTGGCACGCGCGTGGTGGTGCTGAAGGCCGGCACGCGGCCCAGCCCCGTGCGCAGGCCCACCACGCCGTTGCAGTAGGCGGGGATGCGCACCGAGCCGCCGATGTCCGTGCCGTGGGCGATGGGACCCATGCCCACGGCGGCCGCCACGCCCGCGCCGCCCGAGGAGCCGCCGGGCGTGACGTCGCGCTCGCGCGGATTGAACGTCCGTCCGTGCAGGGCGTTGTCGGAGAAGACGCGCATGGAGAACGCCGGCGCGTTGGTGCGGCCGATGAACACCGCGCCGGCGCGGCGCAGGTTCGCCACCACGGGCGCATCCTCGGGCGCGACCAGTTCGCGCAGGGCCATCACGCCGTTGTCGGTGGGATGGCCGCGCTGGTCGGTGTTGATCTTGACGGTGACCGGCACGCCGTGGAGAGCGCCGAGCGCCTCGCCGCGGGCGCGGGCGGCGTCGGCGGCGTCAGCCGCGGCGAGCGCCTCGTCGTCCATCCGCCGCACCACCGCATTGAGCTTCTGGTTGACCGCGTCCATGCGCGCGAGACAGGCGGCCACGGCTTCGCGGCTGGAGACCTCGCCCACGCGGATCAGGCGTGCGAGGTCGGTGGCGTCGAGGCGCCAGAGGTCCATGGCAGATGCTCCCGGTTGTGGGCGACGGCCAGGATGCTACATCCCGCGGCCCGGCCGCGGGCGCCCTACAGTTCGCGGACCAGGCGCACGCCGATCTGGTAGGTGGCCGATTCCGCCTTCTCGGGGTGACGGTAGGCCGCGCGCGTGGTGGAGGCGCCGTCGATCCATGCACCGCCGCGCACGATGCGCTTCTCGCACGGATCGGCGTCGAAGGCCGAGCCGTCCACAGGGGCGCCCTCGTAGCCCGGCCTGTGGCAGTCGAGCACCCACTCGCGCACGTTGCCGAGCATGTCGTGAAGACCGAAGGGATTGGGCTTGTAGCGTCCCACGGGCGCGGTCTCGCCGAATCCGTCTGCGCAGGGGTGGTTGGACCACACGTACATGGGGTGTGCTTCCTTGCCGGTCTCGTCGTGGGTGTTGGCGTACTCGCAGGCGAGGTGGGAGCCGAAGCTGTTCTCGGAGGCGCCCCAGAACCACGGCGTGGTGGTGCCGCCGCGGGCGGCGTGCTCCCACTCGGCCTCGGTCGGCAGCCGGTAGCGCTTGCCGCTCTTCGCGGACAGCCACGCCGCGTAGGCCTTCGCCTCCTGCCACGTGACGTTGATGACGGGCCGGTCGCCGCGGCCGAGGTCGTCATCGGCGGGCTCGCGGCACTTCCCGTCCGCCACGCAGAGGGCCCACTGGTCGAAGGTGACCTCCGTCTTCGACATGGCGAAGGACTTCGGGATCGTCACCTTGTGGCGCGGCTTCTCGTCCGGGTGGCCGGATTCCACGAGGTCGGAACCCATCATGAACTCGCCGGCGGGCACGACAACCATCTCCGGGCAGCCGGGGCAGTCCCGAAGCGTGCTGCCGGGCTTCGGATCGGCCGCCTCGGCGGAGGCGGTGGCGAGCGCGAAGACGACGGCGGCGCCGGCGCAGAGGGCGAGGGCGGATTCGATGGCGTAGTCGCGGGTCATGGCGGTGGCTCTTTGTCGTTCTGGGGCCGGCATGGATTCCGGATGGCGGGTCCCGCCCTCCGGAGGCGGGCCGTGGACGGCAAGGGTGCCCGCCCGCGGAGCTCCGCCGGTTGACCTGGATCAACGGGCCCGGGCGGCGGATGACATGTCCGGAAACGGCCAGTGCCCCCCGGCGGCGGCGCCTATGATCGCCCCATGGACCTCGACCCGGACCGCTGCTTCACCGCGCTGCGCACCCACGACACCCGCTTCGACGGGCGCTTCTTCGTGGGCGTCACGACCACCGGAATCTACTGCCGGCCGGTGTGCAGCGGCCGCACGCCGAAGCGCGAGAACTGCACCTTCCACCGTTCCGCTGCGGCGGCCGAGGCGGCGGGCTTCAGGCCCTGCCTGCGCTGCCGCCCCGAACTCGCCCCCGGGCTGTCGGCCGTGGACGCCCAGGGGCGCCTCGCACGGCGCGCCGCGAGCCTCCTCGAGGATGCACCCCAGGCCGCCGAGGGCATGGATGCCGTGGCTCGACGCCTCGGGGTCACGGACCGCCACCTGCGCCGGGTGTTCGGCGCCGAGTTCGGCGTCTCGCCCGTGGCCTTCGCGCAGACGCAGCGCCTGCTGCTCGCCAAGCGCCTGCTCACCGACACGGCCATGCCCGTCACGGACGTGGCACTGGCGAGCGGATTCGGGAGCCTGCGCCGCTTCAATGCCCTGTTCCGCTCGCGCTACCAGCTCACGCCCGGCGACCTGCGCCGGCGCGCGCCCGCGGCCAGGCCCGTGGACGCACTGCGCTTCGAGGTGGCGTACCGCCCGCCCTACGACTGGGCGCGCCAGATCGCCTTCCTGGAAGGCCGCAGTCTCTCCGAAGTGGAGGTGGTGGCGCCTGAGGCCTACCGCCGCAGCCTCGCCGTGGAGGCGGGTGGCCGTCGCCACGCGGGCTGGATCGAGGTGACCCCCGTGCGCGGCCGAGCCACGCTGGCCGTGCGCCTGTCCGCCTCGCTCGCGCCGGTGCTGCCCGCGGCGCTTTCGCGGGTGAAGCACCTGTTCGACTCCGACTGCGATCCGCTCGCCGTGGCCGACGCGCTCGGGACGCTGGCCGCGCCGCGCCCCGGCCTGCGGCTTCCCGGAGCCGTGGACGGATTCGAGGTGATGGTGCGTGCCGTGCTCGGGCAGCAGGTGACCGTGCGGGCGGCGCGCACGCTGGCGCGGCGGTTCGTGGAGGCATTCGGCGAGCCGGTGGAGACGCCCTTCGCGGGCATCTCGCGGTTGTTCCCGTCGCCCGGGCGCATCGCCGGCGAGTCGCGCGACGCCATCGCGGCACTGGGCATCATCGGACGGCGTGCCGACACCCTGCGCGCCGCGGCGGGCGCCATCGCGGCGGGCGAGCTCGAGCTGCGGCCCGGCGCCGACGTGGAGAGCACCCTGGCGCGCCTCGTGGCGCTGCCCGGCATCGGCGACTGGACGGCACAGTACGTGGCCATGCGCGCGCTCGCGTGGCCCGACGCCTTTCCCGCGGCGGACCACGGCGTGATGAAGGCGCTCGGGGTGACCCGGCCGCGCGAGGCGTCGGCGCTCGCCGAGGGCTGGCGCCCCTGGCGGGCGTATGCCGTGATGCACCTCTGGCATTCACTCCACTGACGAGGCAGCAACCCATGCACTACGCCATGATCGACTCGCCGCTGGGCACGCTGCTCGCCACGGCCGAGGGCCGCCACCTCACGGGGCTGCACTTCACGGACGAGAAGCACGCGCCGCGCCTCGCGCCCGACTGGATCCTGGATCCCGACCTGCCGGTGCTGCAGGCCGCGCGCGCGCAGATCGGCGAGTACTTCGCCGGCACCCGCCGGGTGTTCGACCTGCCGCTGCAGCCGCGCGGCACGCCGTTCCAGCAGCGCGTGTGGGCCGTGCTTCGCGAGATCCCCTACGGCGCCACCACCAGCTACGGCGCCATGGCCGGGCGGCTGGGCGCGCCGGGAGCGGCGCGCGCGGTGGGCGCGGCCAATGGCCGCAATCCCATCTCCATCGTGGTGCCCTGCCATCGCGCCATCGGCGCGGACGGCACGCTCACGGGCTATGCGGGCGGACTGCACCGCAAGTCGGCGCTGCTGGCGCTGGAGGGCGCGTTGCCGGGGGGCACTGCGACGCTGCTCTGAGCGGCACGGGCGGGCTACACTGCGGACTCGTCTTCACCGGAGCTGCGTGGATGCTCTTCGACGTGCTGCGCGAGGCCCTCGGACGCCCGCGCGCGGCGCCGGCCGCGGGTTCGTTCCTGCCGCGCTACGACCGCGATTACGCTCCGCTGCTGGCCGCGCGCGCCGGGGGGTTCCGCGCCATCTTCGCCGAAGTGGAGGCACGCCGGGGTCTCGGCTCCTCGGGTGCCGCGGCGCCGCTGGTGGTGGAGACGGGCAGCCTTCGCATCCGCGACAACTGGGCCGGCGACGGGCAGAGCACGAGGCTGCTGGACGCGTTCGTGGATCACCACGGCGGCCAGTGCATCACCGTGGACATCGATCCCGCGGCCGCGCCGCTGGTGCGCGAACTGTGCACGCAGCGCACGCGGGCGGTCACGGCCGACTCAGTGCGATTCCTGGCCGAGCTCTCGGCATCGCTGGGCGCCCGGCAGGTGGACCTGCTGTACCTGGATTCCTTCGATCTCGACCCGGCGGACGCGCACCCGAGCGCCTTCCATCACATGAAGGAACTCACGGCCATCTGGCGCAACGTGGGCCCTGGCACGGTGATCGCGGTGGACGACAATCCCGAGCTGCCCGATGGCAGCCGCGTGGGCAAGGCGATGTACGTGGCGCAGTTCCTGGACAACGTGGGCGTGGCGCCCTTCCACGCCGGCTGGCAGCTCGCGTGGGTCCTGTAGGGCCGCGTCAGTCGAGGAACTCGAAGACCTGCACCACCTTGGCCACGCCCTTGGAGCCGGACGCCACCTTCGCGGCTTCCTCGGCTTCGGCGCGCTTGACCAGCCCCATCAGGTAGACCACGTTCGCCTCGGTGACCACCTTGACGTGGTTCACCTGGAACTTGCCCGCTTGCACGAAACGCGCCTTCACGTTGGTGGTGATGGCCGCATCGTTGGCGCGGGCGCCCGTGGAGCTGTTGGGCCGGACGGCGATCTCGTTCTGGACCACCCGCACCCCGGCCACCTCCTGGACCATTGCGCCGATCTCGGCCTTCGCAGCCTCGGTG
>CAZXJW010000062.1:8941-14054 GCA_964641005.1 uncultured Rhodocyclaceae bacterium | reverse complement strand
TCGAGCGCGTTGGCGAGTTGGATGCCGATCTGCAGCACCTCGCCCACGGGCAGCCCGCGACCCGGCTCGAGAATGCTGTCCAGCGGTCCGCCGGACAGCAGCTCCATGGCGATGTAGGGCCGGCCGTCGATCTCGCCCACGTCGAACACGGTGACGATGTTCGGGTGCGCGAGCATCCCGGCGGCGCGCGCCTCCCGCAGGAAGCGGGCGCGATACTCGCCTTCACGGCACAGGTGCTCGCGCAGGAACTTCAGCACGATCTCGCGCTGGATGCTCGGGTCGTGGGCGCGGAACACCTCGGCCATGGCGCCCTCGCCCAGGCGCGCGAGCACCTCGTAGCGGCCCACGTGGCTCGACGGCATGGCGCCACCGGCCGGCGGCGCAGCGGGTGCTTCACCGCCCAGCGCAGTGTCGGACGAGATGACCGTCGCGTCACCGGGCGGGATCGAAGCGGACGGATAGGCCGCGGCGGGCGCGGAAGCGGACGGATCGCGGGACTCGCTGGACATGGTGTCAGTGCAACGACGGGACGGATATGATGCCGGACTCCGGATTCAGAACGCAGCGCGCATGCCCCCCGCCGACGATCCGCTCGAACGCACCCGCCCGGGCTTCCCCGCGAAAGCCGCCCGCGACGCGCTCGCCGACATCCCGCTCGACGGCTCCACGGTGGTGTTCGCGGGCGAAGGACTCGACGCCGAGAGGCAGGAAGAGCGCGCCCACTACCTGGTGATCGTGTCGGGGGACGTGCCCGGGCGCCGCATCGCACTGCAGGATTCGCTGGTGATCGGGCGCGCCGAGCCCGCCGACGTGGTGCTCGCCGACGCCCGCGTCTCGCGCAGCCATTGCCGCATCGCGGTGCAGGGCTCGCACGTCGTCGTGTCCGACCTCGGCTCCACGAACGGCACGTTCGTCGACGGCCGACGGGTGACGGGCCAGGCACGGCTCGCCCCCGGCAGCCGGCTGCGGGTGGGTGACTGCATCCTGGAGCACCAGTGGCGTGCCCGCCGCGAGGTGGAAGCCTCCGAGGAACTGGACCGCGACATCGACAGCGCCGGCCGCTACGTGCTCTCGCTGTTGCCGGCGCCCCTGGACCAGGGCCCGGTGCGCACGGACTGGGTGCTGCTGCCCTCCGCGCGGCTGGGCGGCGATGCCTTCGGCTATCGCTGGCTCGACGAGCACCACTTCATGATCTACCTCGTGGACGTGTCGGGCCACGGGGTGGGGGCCGCCATGCATGCGGTCTCGGTGATGAACGTCCTGCGCCAGGACGCCCTCCCCGGCGCGGATTTGCGCGAGCCTGCCGCGGTGGCCGCCAGCCTGAACGACATGTTCCAGATGGACAGCCACGGCGGCATGTACGTCTCGCTCTGGTACGGCGTGTGGGACGTGGCCGCGCGGCGCCTGCGGTACTGCTCCGCCGGTCATCATCCGGCCTTCCTGGTGCCGCCGGCGCGCGACCAGGCGCTGCCCCTGCACACCCGCAACCTGGTGGTGGGCGCAGCACCGGGGTTCCGCTTCCGCGAAGCCGACGCCGAAGTGCCGGCGGGCAGCCGCCTGCACGTCTTCAGCGACGGGGTGTTCGAGATCACCAGCCGCGCGGGACGGCAATGGGGCCTCGAGGACGTCCGGCCGCTGCTGCTCGCTGCGTCGACCGCCGTCGGGCCGGATTCGCACCGCCTGCTCGACGCAGTCCGGGCCGAGTCGGCCACACCCGAGCTGGAGGACGACTTCTCCATGCTGATTGTCACGTTCGAGTAACCTGACTGTCATACCTTCGTTTCTTCTGCGGTCGGGGAAGGCCGGCCACGCGCCGGCCGGGCCGCAGCGGACACGAACAGGGAGAATGCATCGATGGAGTTCACGGTCACCGACCTGGGCAGGGCCGCCAAGGTCGCCCTCGAGGGTCGCCTCGATACACAGGGCGTCGGGGCGATCGAATCGCGGTTCTCGGCCACGGTTCTGCCGCCGGCCCGCCACACGCTGGTGGACCTCTCCGGCGTCACGTTCCTGTCGTCCATGGGCATCCGGCTGCTCATCGGCACGGCGCGGATGCTCAGCGTGAAGAACGCGAAGATGATCGTGTTCGGAGCCCAGCCGCTGGTGCAGGAATCGCTCGATCACGTGGGCCTCGCCGAGATCGTCCCCGTGGTGGCCAGCGAGGCGCAGGCCCTGGAGATGCTCGGCACGTGAGCGCGCTGCTCGGGTCCCGGCGCACCGGCGAAGGGCTGGTGATGCAGCTCGATCCCGCGCTCGAGGCCCTCGAGCCCGCAAGGGTCGAGATGGAGGCGTTCCTCCAGGAAGCCGAGGTGGGGACCCGCGCGCTCTACCAGTCCGGGATCGCCCTCGAGGAGTTGTTCGTGAACGTGGTGCGCCACGGTCTCGCGGGCAGGCCCGCCGGCGGCGCAGCGGTGGAAGTCAGCGTGAGCGTGCGCGGCTCCGAGGTCGTCCTCGCCATGGAGGACGACGGCCCGGCCTTCGACCCCACGACGCGCGCCGAGCCGTCGCGTCCGGCATCTCTCGCCGATGCCGAGGTTGGCGGCCTGGGCATCAGCCTCGTGCGCAAGGCGGCCTCCGGGTTCGAGTACCAACGCCGCGACGGCCGCAACCGCGTGGTGGCGCACATCCCGATTCGCTGAGTCCGTCCCGGGTCCGCGTTCAGCGACCATCCGCCCCGGCCTCGCCTTCCATCCAGGCGCGCAGGTCGCGCGCCGGCCGCGCCGCGTTGAACATGTGCAGCCCGAAGTCGCGCGAGAGGTCCTCGCACACGCGGATGCCGCGGGCGCTGTTGCCCTTGGCATCGAGCAGCGGCGAGAAGGTGCCCACGCCCATCAGGCCCGGCACCACCGCCGTGATGCCGCCGCCCACGCCGCTCTTGGCGGGAATGCCCACGCGGTACGCCCACTCGCCGGAGTAGTCGTACATGCCGCAGGTGAGCATCACGCTCACCACGTCCTGCACGTAGCGCTCGTCCAGGGCACGCTCGCCGGTCACGGGATTGACGCCGCCGTTGGCGAGCGTGGCCGCCATCATGGCCAGGTCGCGCGCGGTGACCAGGATGGAGCACTGCTGGAAGTAGAGGTCGAGGGTCTCCTCCACGCGGTTGCCCACCATGCCGAAGTTCAGCATCAGGTAGGCCATTGCGCGGTTGCGGTTGCCGGTGGCCTTCTCGGACAGGAACACCGGCACGTCCACCTCGTGGCTGCGACCGGTGTAGCGGCGCAGCATCTCCAGGATGCGCTTCAGGCGCCCCGTGGAGCCCTCGCCGTCGATCATGTCGGTGGTGGCGATGGCGCCGGCGTTCACCATGGGGTTGAAGGGCCGGTTGGTGCGCTCGTCGAGGACGATGGCGTTGAAGGCATCGCCCGTGGGCTCGACGCCAACCTTGGCGTCGACGTATTCGCGGCCGCGGTCCTCCAGCGCCATGCCGAACACGAATGCCTTGGAGATGGACTGGAGGGTGAAGCGACGGTCGCAGTCGCCCACCTCGAACACCTGCCCGCGCGAGGACACGGCGCAGATGCCGAACCACTCGGGGCGCGCCGTGGCGAGTTCGGGGATGTAGTCCGCCACCGCGCCCTCGTCGAGATGGCGGTGGCGCTCATGGAGCTCGCCGAGGTAGCCGCGGAAGGGAGAGGCCACCGAGCGGATGGAGTCGGCGAGCAGTTCGAGGCTGGAGCGGTCGGTCACGTGAGTGCTCCCCAGGAGGCCAGGATGACCGCCGCGACGCGCTCGAGTTCGCGGCTCACGGGGTGGTCGCGGTTGCGCGCGCAGAACACGCCGGAACTGGCCAGCCGGGCCACGTCCTCGGACAGCGGGAACACGCCCGCCACCGGCACCGCGTAGGTCTGCTCGACCCTGGCGCGCAGCTCGTCCGGATCGAGCCCGCGGTGCACCTTGTTGATGACCAGCGAGAGATTGCGCACGCGCAGCTGCCGGGCCACGTCCAGCGTCACCGCCGTGCCCTGGTAGTCCTGCTTGTCGGGCCGCAGCACCAGCACCACCTGGTGGGCGATCGCCATGGACAGGAAGGTCTCCTTCGACAGCCCGGGATGGGTGTCGATGAAGAGGAAGTCCAGTTCGAGCTCCCGCGAGAGCGCCTTGAGGCCGTCGTTCAGGCGACGCACGTCGTAGCCGTCCTTGAGGATGCGCGCGATGTCGTCGGCCTTGGCGCTCGAGGGTACCAGCCAGAGCCGGCCGTCGCCTTCGGAGATCCCCGTGGCGATCGCCACGTCCACGGCGGCCGCCTCGATGGGCGCCTCGCCCCACAGGAAGTGGTTCAGGGTATGCGCCGTGCGCTCGGGATCGACCGAGAAGAGATTATGGATGCCGGGCGAGGGAACATCGGCGTCCACCACCGCCACGCGCTTCCCCTGGCTGGCCAGGGCAGTTGCAAGGTTGGCGGAGAAGTGGGTCTTGCCGGTCCCGCCGCGGTAGGAGTGAACCGCGATGATTCTTGTCATGGGCGCTCGATCCAGGCGCGTGAGCCTGCGGTGCGAGCGCAGAGAGCATTTCTGATGCCGGCGGCCGGAAAACCGAAACCCTCGTTGATTCAGGCACTAACGCCATGGCTTCGATGCCGGACCGCACGATCTCGGTGCAGGAAAACCGGTTGCGCACTGCGTTGGAGCGCGCACTGCCGCATGCTGACCGCCCTTCAGGCGATGTCGTGCCCTCGAATCCGCTCGATCTCGGTGGCGATGTCGCGGAACAGCTGGCTGCCGGTGATCTGCTGGACCTCGAGCCGACGGCGGGCCTCGTCGATCTCGATGTCCACCGCGAACACCGGCTCGGGCACGTTGAGCCGCTCCCACTCCTCGATCTCGCGGCGCGTCCAGTGCCGGTGGCGCAGCAGGTGATCGCCCACGCGCAGGGTCCCGTCGCGGGGAAGAACACCCACGCCCTCCACGCGCGCCTTGCCGATGAAGCTGCCATTGGTGGAACCACGATCGGTGACCACCGCGTCGCTGCCCACGAGGCGCACCTCGCAGTGGCTGCGCGAGACGCGGGTGTCGGGAAGGATCAGGTCGGCAGGGGGGGCGCGGCCGATGACCACGGGCTCGGCGCCCAGGCGGATGCTCTGGCCACGCCCGGCGCCGTCGGACACCACCAG
>CAZXJW010000062.1:2053-8931 GCA_964641005.1 uncultured Rhodocyclaceae bacterium | reverse complement strand
ACGCGCACCGTGGAGCCGTCCAGCGCCACGTGGGCAGCGGCGCCGGAGTCGGACGGACGGGACTTCTCGAAGGGATTCATCGGCGGCCGGCTGGAGGGGTCGCCATGCGGCGACGGTCCCGCGAGCATACCGCCATTCCCTTGCGATGCCAGCCCTCGCGTTTCAGCTCGGACCGGCCACCAGGTTCGCGTGGGTGATGCCGCCGTCCACGGCGATGGTCTCGCCCACCACGTAGTCCCCGGCCCGCGAGGCGAGGTAGATGGCCGCGCCCGCCATGTCCTCGTCGCGTCCGATGCGCCTGAGCGGCGTGCGTGCGGCCACCTCGTCGGCACGATCGCGCGCGGCGCGGTTCATCTCCGATGCGAAGGGCCCGGGCGCGATGGCGCTCATGACGATGCGGTCCTGCACGAGGCGCGCGGCCATGCGCTTGGTGAGGAAGATCAGCGCCGACTTGGATGCGTGGTAGGAGTAGGTCTCGAGCGGATTGAGCCGCATCCCGTCGATGGAGGCGATGTTGATCACCTTGGCGGGACGATCCGCGGTGGCGGAGGCCTTGAGCAGCGCGTGCAGCGCCTGGGTCAGGAAGAACGGCGACTTCACGTTCAGGTTCATCACCTTGTCCCAGCCGTGCTCGGGGAACTCGTCGAAGTCCGCGGCCCACGCCGCGCCGGCATTGTTGACGAGGATGTCCAGGCGCGGCTCGCGCCGCCCGATCTCGGCCGCCAGCGCGCGGCAGCCGTCCACCGTGGAAATGTCCTGGGGCAGCGAGATGCAGGTGCCCCCGCCCGCCGAGAGCTCCTCGGCCGCGGCATTGCAGGCCTCGGCCTTGCGCGCCGAGATGTAGACCTTCGCGCCGGAGGCGATGAAGCCGGCGGCGATCATGCGGCCGATGCCGCGCGAGCCGCCGGTGACCAGGGCCACCCGGCCCTGGAGGGAGAACAGATCGTGAACCTGCATGGCTAGACCCTCACCACGAGCTTGCCCCTGTTGGAGCCGTCGAAGAGCTTGTTGACCGCCGCCGGGATGTTCTCCAGGCCCTCCACCACGTCCACCTTCCACTGCAGCTTGCCGCTGCTCACCCAAGGCACGATCTTCCCGAGCGCCTCCTCCTTGCGATCGTAGAAGTCGAGCACGATGAAGCCGCGCACGTTGATGCGCTTGATCAGGATCGCACCGAAGTTGTAGGGGCCCGGAACGGGCTCGGTGGCGTTGTAGTTCGCGATCAGTCCGCACACCGCCACGCGCCCGAACAGGTTCATGCGCGCCAGCACCGCGTCGAGGATCTTCCCTCCAACGTTGTCGAAGTACACGTCCACCCCCTTCGGGCAATGGGCCTTGAGCCCCGCGGACACGTCCTCTGACTTGTAGTCGATCACGGCGTCGAAGCCGATCTCGCGCAGCCACGCGCACTTCTCCGGCCCGCCGGCGATGCCCACCACGCGCAGGCCCAGAAGCTTGCCCATCTGGCCCGCAATGGAGCCCACGGCACCGGCGGCGGCCGACACCACCAGCGTCTCGCCGGGTTTCGCGGCCCCCACCTCGGTGAGCCCGAACCAGGCCGTGAGCACGATGTGCGGCGCCACGCCCGGATAGCGTTCCAGCGGCACGCCGGGGTAGTCCACGATGCGCGACAGCTCGGCGGCCTTGGTCACCGTGTACTCCTGCCAGCCGAGCATCCCCTCCACCAGCGTGCCCTCCGGCAGCGACGGCGCGCGCGAGCGCTCCACCACGCCGATGCCCACGCTGCGCATCACCTCACCGATCTTCACCGCCGGCAGGTAGCTGGGCACGCCGCTCGCCCAGATGCGGTTGGTGGGGTCGAGCGAGACGAACTTCGTGCGCACCAGCACCTCGCCCTCGCCCGGCTCGGGCACGGGCTCGGTGGCGAGCGCGAAGTCGCCGGGGGCGATGAGGCCCACGGGGATGCGGGCGAGGCGCAGCTGGCGGTTCTGCAGGGCGGACACTGTGGTGGTCTCCTCTGTGGGAGCCCGCAGTGTAGCCGCACGCGGGACGGTGGCGCGAACGCACCACCGCCCCGGCCTTCATTCGCCGCGTGGTCGCCCTCGACGCGGCCGACGTGCGTCCACCAGCACTGCCCAGAGCTCGTCGCGACCGTTGAAGGCCACCGTCTCGCCGCGGGCGACCACGTCCACGAGGCCCGACACCTCCCGGCCGGGCTCCTCGCCGCGGCGGTAGACGCGGATCACGTAGCTGTCGCGAACCGGCACGCCGGGAGCGTCCGCATTCACGGCGTCTCCCACTCCCACTCGATGTCGTCCCAGTTGACGGCGCCGGTGACGCCCACGAAGTTGAACTTGCCCTTTCCCTTCACGCCCGCGAACGGGCCGGTGCCGCCGAGCAGCGTGATGACCCCCGCGCTGCCGGTTGCCGTGGCCTGCGAGTCGCAGCGGGCGAAGAGCTTGTGGCCTTCCTTCGTGGTGAAGGTCTTCAGGCAGTAGCCGCCTCCGCCGCCATCGCCCACCCAGGCCACGTGGTAGTGCGCCTTGTGCATGAGCTTGTCGAACTTCGTCGTGCCCGAGTCGCTGAACACCAGCCCGTCGAGCTCGCCGGCCATGGCGCTCTTCATCGGGTGGCCGTCCTGGGCCTTCACTTCGTGGAACTTGGTGCTCACCAGCACGCAGTGACCCGAGAAGCGGCCCTTGTCGGCCGACGCAACACCGGGCACGGCGCAGGCGACGGCGGCCGTGAGGCAGAGCAGGACTATCGATCGCTTCATTGGTGATTCCTCCCGTTGAGGCGGCACGACTGCCGCACGGAAGGCATCCTGCGCCGCCAGGTCCTACCGATCCCCTACCGATGCGATACCTGCGCGTCGCGCCAATTCAATGCTGCGCGCCGAGGGCTGGATTCCGAGCACCACCGACAGCAGCTGGCGCAGGCGGCGGTAGGCCGACGCCGCCTCGGCCTGCCGGTCCATGGCGAGCAGGCACCGCATCACGCCCTGGTGGAAGGACTCGGCGAGTTCGTCGGCTTCGATGCCGCGGCGGTACCAGGACAGCGCGTCCGCCCAGCGCCTGTCGTGCTCCATCGCGGCGGCCACGCGTTCGACGGCGTCGATGAATCGCGCGCGCAGGAGTTCGCGCCGGCTCGCGGTCCACTGCTCCGCCTCGTCTCCTGGAAGGAAGCTGCCGCGATAGAGCGCACAGGCGGCGGCCCATCGAACCGGTGCAAGCCCTGCGGCCGGCGCTTCATCCAGCGCGTCCAGTAAGCTCGTCGCATCGATCCAGCACGACTTCGTGTCGAGGCCGACCGCTTCGTCGCCCACCTTCACCAGCTCCGGGCGCCCCAGCAGCCGCCGCAACCGCGTGACCGTCACGTCGAAGGTCTTTCGTCCGGTGTCACCCGGCTCGTCCGGCCAGAGGGCATCGACCACGCGGGCGACCGGAACCGCTTCGGGCCCCATGGCGATGATCGCCTTCAGCAACTGCAACGGCTTGCGCGGCACCTTGCCGGTGAACCGCAACGGCTCGCCATCCACACGGATCTCGAACCCCCCTAGCGTCCGTACGGCCAACGGCCATGGCCAGCATTCGTCGGCATCCGCGGGCGCATTCACCCGGAGACTCCGGATCACGCGGGCCGCCTGGTCGACCTCGATGCCTTCCCGGATGGCCGTGTCCAGCGCCCGTCCGAGCACACGGCTCGTGCAGAAAAGGCTCGGATGCCTGTGCCCGCGCAGGCGCCATCGGCGCAACGCCCCTCCGAGCAGATGCAGCGCCCCTTCGCGATCCCCGTGATCGAGCCGGCTGTACGCATCGATGATGTCGATCTCGATGCTGCAGTTCTCGAAGCAGGTCCCCGCCACCAGGTCGCGCAGTTCCGCAAGTCGCGTGACGACGCGCGGCCCCTGGCTGGTGGCCGCAAGCGCGAGAAGCTCATGGGTCCGGTTGATGATCTCGAGATACACCATGCCCGTACTCCTGGCGGCCTCGACCGACTCCTCGCCCATGGCGGCGACGGATGCGTCGTCGTCGTTCGCCCACGCGATGAACGACCGTGCGTAGTTGGCCTGGAATCGCGTCATGGGCTGGCTGGTGACGCAGGCATCGATGATCCGCTGCGAGCACTGTCTGACCGCACTGACATCACCGAGCGCCATCGCCGCGATCGATCGATAGTTCGGTACGAGGCACATCACCGTGAACGTGCGGTTCAAGCCGCACTCCGACACGATGCTCTCGGCCGTGTCCAGGCATCCCAGCGACTCCTGGTACCGTCCGGAGATCGCGAGGTGCAGGGCGAACCGCATGTGCCACCACATGCGTGCCAAGGGGTTGACGAGCGGGTGCGCGCAGAGCGCCTCCCCTCGTGCGGCCGCCACCCGTGCGCGTGGCTCGTCGGCGGCGAGATTCGCGTAGGCAAGCAGGACCATGGCGGCATTGAGCTTGCTGCTCTCGTCCAGCACTTCATCGAGCATTTCCGTCACGCGGGCCACGCAGGTCGGGAGTTCCGGATGTCCCGGCGCCACGTAGAGCATTCCCAGCAGCAGGCTGCACGTGACATGCTGCTCGACGGCGGGACTTCCCGAGAAGTTCAGGTGGCCGATCTTCGAGCCCAGGGCATCCACCCACCGGCGGATCGGGCGGAAGTCACTCCACTCGTAGACATGGACGTCGATGATTCCGGCGGCCGCCAGCGCCTCGCCCGTGTGGTCGCTGATCCGCACGAACCCGTCGTAGGCAACCTCGAGGTGCCGCCGCGCGGCGCCGGGATCGGTTGCGGTCAGCGACGTGCCGAGCCAGTACCGGATCCACGGGGCTTCATCGAGCATTGCCCTGGGCAAGGACCCGATCCACGTCTGGAGCGTCCCGGCTCGCCCGCAGGCGAGCAGTTCCTGGGCATGGCGCTGGACGAGCCGAGCCACGGAACTCCAGTCACGTGCGTCTCGAAACAGTTCGAACGCGTCGTCCATGCTCCCGGCGGCCTCGAGCAGGCGCGCCGCCCGGCTGAACAGCGCGGGTTGCTGCTCGGAGCCCAGGACCGAAAGCGCCTTGGCCCTCAGGAAGTCGCGGAACAGCGCGTGGTACCAGTACACCGGCTCGACGCCCGCACGTCGGTGCGTGAACAGGTGGCGCTCGCAGAGATCCGCCAGGATCTCTGCCGCGCGCGGCTCCCCCGTGAGTTCCCGCGCGATCGAGACCGGTATCTGGGGCAGGAACGCCGTCGCGACCAGGAAGCGGCGCACCGCCTCGGGAACACGGGCGAAGATCTGTGCGGCGAAGTACGCGAAGATGGCTTCGCGGCCCTCCGGAAGCGCGCCGAGCGGATCCCTGCGTCGCCGGTCCTCCAGCATGAGCGTAAGCCCCGCCGCCCAGCCCCCGCAGCGCTCGTGCAGCGCCTCTGCCTCCGCCACGCTCCCGGGCAGGCGCGCGGCCACGAAGGCCCTCGATTCCTCGGCCGTCAGGCGCAGATCCTCCCAGTCCACCAACGCCACGTCCTCGTTGGCCATCAGCCGCGCGTACGTCTCCGGCGGATCGCGCCGGCTGATCACCACCAGCACCACGCCCTGCGGCAGTTCCTCCACCGCATCGGCCACCAGCCGGTGCAGCGCGCTGCCCGGCTCCACCTCCTGGTAGTTGTCCAGCACCAGCGCCGAGCCCTCCGGCAGGCGCTCGAACAGCGACCGGAAGAAGCGCCGCGAGAACCCCTCCACGTCCGCGAGGTACTCCGCCGTGAGCGCCGGCAGCGGCGCCTGGCCGCGCCGCGCATGCGGGCCGGCCGCCTGCCCCAGGTAGTGGAAGAAGGTGGGCAGGTCCGCATCGCCCGCGTCCACCTGGAACCAGATTCCCGCAATGGCGCGCGCATCCAGCCAGCTCGCCACCAGCGTGGTCTTTCCCGCCCCCGGCGGACCCACCACGCAGATCGCCCGGCGGGTCTCGCGGGCCGCGTCCAGCGAATCGAACAGGCGAACCCGCTCCACCGCGCCGTGCAGGCGCGGGCGCGTGAGCTTTGCTGGAAGGCGGATCCGGGACATGCCACCCCTGCACCGGCGCGAGGCGAAGATGATAGCGGCGCGGGACCTACCGATCGCCTACCGATGTCCTGCGCCTGCTCCTAGCGGCACGCGGTGCGCAGCAGGCGCTCTGCCACGCTGCCCGGCTCCACCGTCTCCCAGCCGCGGGCCGATTCGTCCTCGTAGACCACCTTGCCTTCGCCCATGCGCTGGGCATGCAGGCGCACCACGAGATGGCGCGAACGCCCGGCACCGCAGTCGTACTCCACGTGATTGCGCTGCGACCAGTAGCCCGTCTCCACCAGCCGGTGGAAGGCCCGGTAGTCGGCCAGCGACCACATGGTGGCCATGGCCCCGCTTCGAACCGCCGATTCCGGGTCGGCATAGGTGGTGGCCGTGCCGTCCTCGGCGACCGACACCCAGCCCGCCCAGGCCGGTCCGGCGACCATCAGCATCCATAGAAAGCCCATGCGCGCCATGAAATCCTCCGCGGATGGCAGTGTATCGGACCAGGCCGTCCTGCCGGCGTCCGGATCGACGAAGCTCGCGGCGGTAACGCGGTTGCAATGCCGCCGGGATAGTGTCCAGGGTCGCTGCCCCCACCTCGGGCCACGGCCCGAACCCGGAGAACCTCGAGTTGATGAATCCCGCCCGCCGCACCCTCCTCAAGACCGGCGCCGCCGCCGGCCTCGTGCTCGCCAGCTGGCGCCAGGCGTTTGCGGCGGGCTCCGTGGTGGGCCCCAGCCCCTACGGCCCGCTGGGCGCGCCCGACGCCAACGGCGTGCGCCTGCCCGCCGGCTTCATGGCCCGGCTGGTGGCCCGCACCGGCGAACCGGTGGCCGGCACCAGTTACGTCTGGCACGGCCAGCCCGACGGCGGCGCCACCTACGCCACGCCCGAAGGC
>CAZXJW010000062.1:0-2043 GCA_964641005.1 uncultured Rhodocyclaceae bacterium | reverse complement strand
GGATCTACGTTTCCAACTCCGAACTGAACGGCACCGCCGGCGGCGTGGGCGCCATCCGCTTCGACCGCAACGGCCGGATCGCCGATGCCTATCGCATCCTCGCCGGCACCAAGTACAACTGCGCCGGTGGCGCCACGCCCTGGGGCACGTGGCTGTCCTGCGAGGAGTTCCGCAACGGCCGGGTGTGGGAGTGCGATCCGACACGGCCCGGCCAGGGCATCGACCGACCGGCCATGGGCATCTTCGCCCACGAGGCCGCGGTGGTGGACCCGGCCACCGGCTTCGTCTACCTCACCGAGGACGACGAGAAGAGCCGCTTCTACCGCTTCCGCCCCTGGCGCAACGGCGATCTCTCGGCGGGCGCGCTGGAAGCCGCGTCCGTGAGCAACGGCCACGTGACCTGGATCCCCGTCTCCCCGAATCGCCCGTACCGCGGCCGTGACACCTTCGTCTTCAACCGTGGCGAAGGCGCGTGGTTCTCCCGGGGCTTCGTGTTCTTCACAACCACCGGCGACAACCGGGTGTGGGCCCTGGAGACCGCCACGGACCAGCTGGAGATCATCTACGACGCCGCTCTCCTCGGGACCGGGGCGCCCCTGCGCGACCCGGACAACATCACCGTGCACGAAGCCACCGGCGACATCTTCGTGGCGGAGGACGCCGACGACCTGGAACTCGTCCTGCTCGCCAGCGGCTCGGGTCAGCGCATCGCCGCGCCCTTCATGCAGCTGGTGGGCCACGCGGGTTCGGAGATCGCCGGCCCCGCCTTCACGCCGCGCGGCGACCGCCTCTACGTCACCTCGCAGCGTGGCACGGGCGGCTCCTACGGCAGCCCGGGCATGACCTTCGAGATCCACGGTCCGTTCCGCGGGCTCTGAGCGCGCCGCCGCCTCCGGGCGGCATCGCGATTTCCATTAGACTCCGGCGGGCACAGCGCACCCGATCCGGAGTCCCTTGAACTACCAGTCCGTCTTCAAGCCGGGATTGTTCGCCGGCCAGGTGGCCGTCGTCACCGGCGGCGGATCGGGCATCGGGCGCTGCACTGCACACGAGCTCGCGTCGCTCGGTGCCACGGTGGCGCTCGTGGGCCGCGACGAGGCGAAGCTCGCCGCGGTGCAGCAGGAGATCGCCGAGGCCGGCGGCCGCGCCTCGTGCCACGCCTGCGACATCCGCGAGGAAGACCGCGTCGCCGCCACCATCGAGGCGATCCTCGCCACGCACGGCCGCATCGACGCGCTGGTGAACAACGCCGGCGGCCAGTTCTCCGCGCCGCTGGCACAGATCTCCGCCAAGGGCTGGGACGCGGTGGTGCGCAACAACCTCACCGGCGGCTTCCTGGTGGCGCGCGAGTGCTACAACCGCTGCATGGCGCGGCACGGCGGCGCCATCGTCAACATGCTGGCCGACATGTGGCTGGGCATGCCCGGCATGGGCCACTCGGGCGCGGCGCGCGCGGGCATGCTCAACTTCACCGAGACCGCGGCACTGGAATGGGCGCCGGTGCGCGTGAACGCCGTGGCGCCGGGCTGGATCGCCTCGAGCGGCATGGATCGCTACCCGCCGCAGATGCGCGACATGATCCGCGGCCTGCACCGCAACGTGCCGCTGCACCGCCTCGGCACCGAGTCAGAGGTGTCGGCGGCCATCGTGTTCCTGCTCTCGCCGGCAGCCGCGTTCATCTCCGGCGCCTGCATCCGCATCGACGGCGCGGCGCCCAACGCCAAGCGCGTCTGGCCCGCCGTGGGCAGCGGCCGCGCCAACGCGGTCTTCGACGGCTTCCACCTCGCGCGCACGCCGGACGTGCTGAAGGACGCCTGAGATGCCCGTGCTCGACTCCACGCTGCAGCCCGCCTCCGAGGCCTTCCACGCCAACAGGGCGCACACGGAATCGTTGCTCGCGCAGCTGCGCGCCACCGAGGCGCGCACCCGCGAAGCCTCGGCGGCCGTGGGGCCGCGTTTCGCCAAGCTGGGCAAGCGGCTTCCGCGCGAACGCGTGGCCCTGCTGCTCGACCCGGGGATGCCGGTGCTCGAACTGTCCACGCT
>CAZXJW010000061.1:0-14250 GCA_964641005.1 uncultured Rhodocyclaceae bacterium | reverse complement strand
AACCTCGAGGACATGGTGGGCGCGGGCTACTTCGCCCACCTGTCCACCCGGCGGCTCCAGGCGGCGGGCGATCTCTCCGATGCGGCGCTCGCCCCGCGCCAGCTCTACCTGGCCCGCGATCCGCTCGAGGCCTTCCTCGATTGCCGGGTCGGCCGCATGATGCTGGAGCGGGACCTGCGCCACGAGGTGGAATACGCAACGCGCCGCTCGGAGATCGCGCTGGTGCCCAGGCTCGAGGAGGACCGGCTCAGGCCGGTGTGAGGACGTTGGGTGCGATGAAGAGGCGAGCGGCGGTGGCCGCGCTGCTGCTGGCTGGCGTGGCGGCGGGCTGCGCTGCGCCCCCCGCGGCGGCGCCCGCGGAGTCCCGCACGGCGACCTTGTCCGGCACCGTCACCTGGCGGGCCCGCATCGCGCTCGCTCCCGGCGCGGTCATGAAGGTCTGGCTGCAGGACCTCTCCAGCACCGTGGCCCCGGTGGACTACCTCGCGCAGACCGAGGTGCCCGCTCCCGTCGGGCCCCCCGTCCCGTTCGCCTTGCGCTACGACCCGGCGCGCGTGGTGGCCGGGCATCGCCTCGTGCTGCTGGTGAAGGTCTTCGAGGGCGACCGCATCCGCTTCACCAACCCCACCCGCTATCCGGTCATCACCGACGGCTGCCGCGAGGCCTGCGAGGTGGTGGTGGACCTGATGAACTGATCGCGGACGCCCCGGATCCCGTGACAGTCATCCGCCGCTGCCTTTCGCTGGTGCTGCCCTGCGTCGCGCTGCTGATGGCGCCGGCCCCGGCCTGGTCGCACACCACCCAGCTCTCCGCGGCGCGCCTGGTGGTGACCGGTGCGGATGCGTCGGCACGGATGGAGCTCAACGGGCGCGACCTCGAGGTGGCCCTCAAGATCACGCTCCTCGACCCGGCGGGGCAGGTTTCGCCCGAGGCGCTGCGCCTGGGAGAGGCGCTGGTCGCCGGCTACCTGCGCGAGCACGTTCAGCTCCTCGAGGGTGATGCCGCCTGCGAGGCCGGGGTTGCGGGGCTGGCGGCCTCGGGCGACCACGTTCGCGCGGCGCTCGGGTGGCGCTGTCCGGCGGCGGGGGGCGGCCTGCGCTACCGCGCCACGCTCTTCCTGGAGATCGACCCGCGCGCCCGGCACCTGATCACCGTGGAGGGCGACACGAAGCGCTTCGGGCTGCTGGCGGCGGGCAACGAGACGCTCGAGATCCTCGCCGCGCCCGAGTCGCCCTGGAGCGTGGCGGGCCGCTACCTCGTGGCGGGCATCGAGCACATCGCCATCGGCTTCGACCACATCGCGTTCCTGGTGGCCACCGTGGTCTGGGGGCGGCGCTTCTGGCCGCTGGCCAAGGTGATCACCGCCTTCACGGTGGCGCACTCGATCACGCTGTCGCTGGCGGCGCTGGACGTGTTCTCGCCGCCCTCCAGCATCGTGGAGCCACTCATCGCCGCCAGCATCGTGTACGTGGCCGTGGAGAACTGGTTCGTGCGCGACCTGCGCCGGCGCTGGATGGTGACCTTCGTCTTCGGCCTGGTGCATGGCTTCGGCTTCGCAGGGGTGCTGCAGGACTACGGCCTTCCCGAGGATGCGCTGGTGCCGGCGCTGGCAGCCTTCAACGCCGGGGTGGAGGTCGGGCAGCTCGCCATCGTGGCGGTGGTGCTGGCGCTGCTGCTGGGCATCGACCGTCTGCAGCGCGCCCGCGGGGTCGTGCGGCTGCCCGACGCGCGCGTGTCGCTGGGCATCTCGGCGGTGGTGGGCGCCATGGGCGCGTGGTGGTTCGTGGAGCGCGTCTTCCTGGGCTGAATCGGTGCATGGGGATCCCCGCCTGCACCGGCACGGGTCTGCAATTGACAACGACATGGCGGATACCCATAGTCGGGCGCTTCCGTGCCTGGGGTGGGTGCGGGCGTCACACGCGCTTTCCACTACGTCCTGTCAGTAACACAATCGGAGAAAAACGTATGAAGCGTCTCGCCACTCTGGCCGCTCTGCCTCTCGTCCTTCTCGCTGCAGCCAGCGCCCAGGCCGACACCACCGACGTGAAGTCCCAGTCCCGGGTGCTCGTGCCCAAGAAGGGCGCCCACTGCGTGGACGACCCCCATTGCTTCAACCGCTACCACCCGGCCATCAGCCCCGTGGCGGTCGCGAAGACCGGCCAGCTCATCACCTTCGAGACGCGCGACGCGCTCGACTCCGATCTCAACCTGTCCTCGAAGCCCAAGGACCTGGCCGCCATCGACCTGAACCTGGTGCACCCGCTCACGGGCCCGGTGTACATCGAGGGCGCCAAGCGCGGCGACGTGCTGGCCGTCACGCTGATCGACATCGATCCCGACGAGTACGGCTACACCACGGTGGTGCCGGGCTTCGGCTTCCTGCGCGACCGCTTCACCGAGCCCTTCGTCACCAACTGGAAGTTGAACCGCCTGGAAGCGGTGTCCGACCAGTTGCCCGGTGTGCGCATTCCCTTCAACGGCTTCATGGGCACCGTGGGCGTGCTGCCCGGCCTGCCGGAGGTGAATGCCTGGGAAGCGCGCGAGACGGCGCTGGCGAAGGCCGGCGGCGCGGCGCTCGGCCCGCAGCCGGTGGGCGCGCTGCCCGCCGCGGTGTGCGGCCCCAACGGCTCGGCCAAGGACAAGTGCCTGCGCACCATCCCGCCGCGCGAGAACGGCGGCAACATGGACATCAAGCAGATGGTGGTGGGCACCACCCTGCTGCTGCCCTGCTACATCGACGGCTGCGGCCTGTTCATCGGTGACGTGCACTACGCCCAGGGCGACGGCGAGGTGGCCGGCACGGCCATCGAGATGGGCGCCAAGGTGACGGTGCGCACCGAGATCCGCAAGGGCATGGCCTCCATGATCAAGTCCGGCCCGCACTTCGAGGGCGGCTCGCAGCTCAAGAAGCTCGAGCCCGACGTGTTCCACGCTACCGTGGCGTATCCGCTCAAGAAGGCCGGCGAGATCCCGCCGCAGCACCAGTACCTCGGTGGCGACAAGATCGGCCCGCTCACCAACCTCTCCGAGGACCTGACTGTGGCCGCGCGCGCGTCGCTCAACGACATGATCGACTGGCTGGTCATGACCTACAAGTGGAGCCCGGTGCAGGCCTACGTCTACACCAGCGTCGCCTGCGACCTGCGCATCGGCAACGTGGTGGACGTGCCCAACTACGCCGTGTCCACCATCTGCCCGCTGGAGCACATCGGCAAGTAAGTCCGGGCTTCCCGGCGGCACGCGAGGGCGGGGCGACCCGCCCTCGTGCTTTTCCGGGCCCCGATCCTTCCCCGCTCACGGATCCAAGCCATGCAAAGACGCAGCTTCCTCGCTGCAGCACTGGCGGCGCCCGCCTGGGCGCTGCTGTGCGGCCACTCGCCCTACCGGCAGTGGATCGTGTTCCGCCAGACCCACCTGGTGATCATCACCACCCGCGACGACCCGGAGGGCGACGAGCTGGGCGAGGCCTGCGCGGCCATCATGCGAAGCGCCCTGCCCGACAGCAAGGCCACCGTTGGCCGAGGCCCGCGCGCCGAGCGCATCGCGAGCCTGCTGGCCACGGGCCAGGCCGAGGTGGCGGTGACCACCCGCGACAACGCGCTGGCCATGTACCACGGCACCGACCGCTTCCGCGACTACGGCGCCATCCCGCTGCGCGTGATCGTGCAGAACGACACCCACCAGATGGTGTGCCGCGAGGATTTCCTGCAGCAGCACGGCTACCTCCTGGCCGAGGCGCTGGTGCTCAACGGCGCCAGCCTGCGTCTGTCCATCCCCAGGGGCTACGTGGCAGGCGCGATCCCGACCCACGCCGGCGCGGCGGCCTTCGCCGAGGGCCTGCCGCTGGAGCCGCCCGCGGCGGCACGGTGAGTCCGTTGCGCCTGCTCGCGGGCGCCGCGCTGCTGGCCCTCGCGGCCACGGCGGCCGCCCACGACCTCATCACGCCCGAGTCGGCCGAGCGCTACGTGGCCCGCGCGCGCGCCTCGGTCGGCGTCGCGGCGTCGCGCGAGCCGGCGCCGGTGCGCGCCTCCGCCACCCTCGACCTGGCGAAGATGCTCGACGAGATCCGCGACCTGCTCAATCGCGACATCGCCACCCACGGGCGCGTGCAGGGCCTGCCCTCCAACCTGCTCATCGAGCAGCTGAAGCAGGCCGGAAGCCCGCTGTCGTGGTCCGAGCGTCTCGGGCGCTTCGCCGCACCCGTGGACCTGTACCGCGGCGCGCTGGAACTCGACCCGCGTGGCCGCCGCGCGGGCGAGGCGCTGTTCGGGCTGCTCTACGGCAGCTTCTACGACGGCTTCCGGGACGACCCGCTCAAGCCGGTCGTTCCCGACGGCCCGGCGCTGCTGCCGCTGGTGGAGGCGGGCGAGCGCTTCGTGCGCGAGTTCCCGCGCGATGCCAACGCCGAGGAGGGCCGCTTCATCACCGCGATCCTGCGGGTGCGGGCGGCGCGCGCAGGCCTGCCCGATCGCAAGGCGCACGCCGCGCGGGCGCGCGAGCTGCTGCGCGAGTTCCAGCGCGACTATCCCGAGAGCCTGCGCAGCGCGGCAGTGCCCGTGCTGCTCGAATCCCTGCCGTGAACCCGGGCGCCACACCCTGGGGCGCGCTGGCGGGGCTGTTCGGCGTGGCGCTGACGCTGGGCACAGGGCACGTGATGGCGCGGCTCGCCTTCTCGAATGGCGTGGGCGTGCTCACCGCGGCCACGCTGCGCAGCCTGTGCGCCACGGCGCTGGTGCTGGCGCTGCTGCGCCTGCGCGGCACACGGCTGCTGCCGCTGCCCGGCGGTGCGCGCGCCATGATGCTGCTCGGCGTGGCCATCGCCGCGCAGACGGTGCTGGTGCAGGTGGCGGTGTCGCGGCTGCCCGTGGCGCTCGCGATCCTGCTCTTCTACACCTATCCGTTCTTCACCAGCGTGGCCTCGGCGGCCCTGGGTGCGGAGCGCTTCACGCCGCGGTTGGGGATGGCGCTCGCGGCGGCCTTCGCCGGCCTGGTGCTGGTGCTGGGCGTCTCTCCAGAAGGCATCGATGCCCGGGGCGTGGCCGCGGGCCTGGGCGCCTCGATCGCCTTCACCACGGCCCTGGTGCTCACGCCGCGCTGGGCGCCGTCGCTCGACGCGGTGTCGCGCACCGCGTTCACCATGGGAACCGCGGCGACGATCTTCTCGGCAGCGTCGCTGGCCTCCAGCGGGTTCCAGTGGCCCGCGGGCGCAGCGGCGCTGGTTGGCCTGCTGGGGCTGAGCCTGTGCTACGCCGTGGGTATCGTGGTGCTGTTCCTGCTGCTTCCGCGGGTGGGGCCCACGCGTGCGGCGTTCGTGCTCAACCTCGAGCCGGTGGTGGTGGCGGTGGTGGCCTGGCTGCTGCTCGGCGAAGCCCTGCACGGCGCCCAGCTGGCCGGTGTTGCGCTGGTGGTGGGGGCGGTGATCGGTTACCAGTGGCGGCCGGGGCGTGCGGCGCCGCCGGCCGACGCGGCGCACTAGTCCGGGAACACCACCACCTCGCGGATCGACTGCCCGCCGCGCATGGCATCGAACCCGTCGTTGATGTCCTCGAGCGCGATGCGCCGCGTGATCAGCTCGTCGAGCTTCAGCCGCCCTTCGAGATAGAGCCGCGCCAGCCAGGGGAAGTCCTCGCGCGGCCGCGCGCCGCCGTAGCTCGAGCGCACGATTCTCTTCTCGCCCATGAGCGAGCCCCAGCGGAACGACACCTCCTGGTTCGTGTTCACCTTGCCCAGGAACACCACCTGGCCGCCGGGGCGCACGCCCTCCACGGCGAAGCGGAAGGCCGAGGGGTGGCCGGCCGCCTCGATCACGTGGTCCGGGCCTCGGCCACCGGTGAGGGCGCGCAGGGCGTCGAGCGCATCGGGCGCCGCCGGGTCGAGCTGCGCGTGGGCGCCGAAGCCGGCGGCGCGCTCGCGCCTCGCGGGCGAGACGTCGGCGGCGATCACCAGCCCCGCGCCGGCGATCACGGCACCCTGGATGGCGTTCAGGCCCACCGCGCCGGCGCCGATCACCATCACCGCGCTGCCCGGCTGCACGGGGGTCTTGCGGGTGGCCGCGCCCACGCCGGTCATGACCCCGCAGCCGATCAGGCAGGCGCGGTCGAAGGGCAGTTCGCGAGGCACGCCGATGGCGCCCGACTCGGGCACCACGCAGAACTCGGCGTGCGAGGACACCACCGAGTAGTGGTGCACGGGCTTCCCGCCGCGCGACAGCCTCGAGCGGCCGTCCAGCAGCATGCCGCGGGGCTGCCAGTGCTGGTAGGGCTCGCACAGGATGGGCAGGTCGTGCTCGCAGTAGAAGCAGTGGCCGCAATGCGGGTTCCAGGAGCAGATCACGTGGTCGCCCGGCCTCACGCGCGTCACCGCCGATCCGGTGCGCTCCACCACGCCGGCGCCCTCGTGTCCCAGCACGATGGGCAGCGGGTAGGGGATCGCGCCCTCCATCACCTCGAGGTCGGTGTGGCACAGGCCGCTGGCGCGCAGCCGCACGAGCACGTCGCCCGGGGCGAGCGCGCCGAGTTCGAGCTCCTCGATGTCCAGCGGCCGCCCGACCGCGTTGAGCACCGCCGCCCGGAACCTCACGCGATGGCGCCTCCGCAGGATGATCCGCTGCCCGCGGTGCAGCCGTAGCAGTGGTTGCCGGTCACGATGCGCCGGTGCGCCAGCGCATGGGCGTCGAAGTCGCGCACGTGGCGCGGCAGGCCGCTCGCCAGCGGAAGGCCGAGCATCTGGTTGAAGTCGCAGTCGTGCAGCGTGCCGTCCCAGGAAACGGAGATCGTGCTGCGGCACATCACCGCCTGCGCCGCCGCCGGGTTGAAGGCGTTGGCGAGCTTCTCCATGTAGCCCTGGTAGTTGCCGCTCTCCAGCAGGAACTCCAGGTAGCGGCTGATGGGCATGTTGGTGATGGTGTAGAGGTTGTCGAACACGATCCCGTAACGGTTGGCGAGCTCGCGGCGGAACTGTGCCTCGATGCTCTTCTGCGCCGGCGGAAGGAAGGCGCCCACGGGGTTGTGGACCAGGTTGAGCACCAGGCCGCTGCCAGGATGGCCGTAGCCCAGGGCATTGAGCTTCTGCAGCGCCTCGATGGACTTGTCGAAGGTCCCGTCGCCGCGCTGGGCGTCGGCCTGGGCGGGCCGGAAGTAGGGCAGCGATGCCACCACCTCCACCCGGTGCTGCGCGAGGAACCCGGCCAGGTCCCCGTAGGGCTTGAGCGTGAGGATGGTGAGGTTGCAGCGGTCCATCACATGGCGGCCCATGGCGCGCGCCTCGCCCACGAGGTGGCGGAAGCTCGGGTTGAGTTCCGGCGCGCCGCCGGTGATGTCCAGGGTGGGGATGTCGGTGGCGGCCAGCGCCCGCAGGCAGGCCTCGGCGGTCTCGGCGCTCATCTGCTCGGTGCGGTCCGGGCCGGCGTCCACGTGGCAGTGCTTGCAGGTTTGGTTGCAGAACTTGGCCACGTTCACCTGGAACACCGAGATGCCCGTGGCGTGAAGGGGCGCGAGGCCGGCGGCGGCCATGCGATCGTCGAAGCGCGGCCAGCGTGCCGGCGCCTCGAGCGTCTCGAGCTGGTTGACCGCCGCGGCGAGCGGCAGGCGGCGGATGGCGAGGGTGCGGCCCATCGGGATGTCCTGTGCGCGGTGCGCAGGACTACATGGACAGCTTCTCGGCCACGTTGCGCATCTGCACCCCGTGCACCAGCGACGCGCCGCCGCGGATGGCGCTGGCCACGTGCACCGCCTCGGTCATCTCCTCCACGTTGGAGCCCTGCTCCAGCGAAGCCTGGGTATAGGCGTCGATGCAGTAGGGGCACTGCACCGCGTGGGCCACCGCCAGCGCGATGAGCGCCTTCTCCCGGGCCGTGAGCGCGCCCTCGGCGAACACGGCGCCGTACCAGGCCATGAACTTCTCCCACAGCTCGGGATTGCCCTTGCCCATGTCGGCGAACTTGCCCAGGTCGTGGGCGTGGTAGTAGTGGTCCAAACGGGTCTCCTGAAGGGATGGCGCAGGGGCGCGCGCACGTTGTACGGCGCAGCGCCGCAACCGGATGCGGTCGCGGGCACGTTAACATCCGCCCCGTGATCCAGGAAACCTTCCACCCGCTCGCCAACGGCCAGCGCCTGCACGTGCTCGAGGCTGGCAGGGGCCCGCTCATGCTGCTGCTGCATGGCTTCCCGGAGTTCTCGGGCATGTGGCGGGCGCAGCTGGCGCACTTCTCCGACCGTTTCCACGTGGCCGCCCCCGACCAGCGTGGCTACAACCTGTCCGACAAGCCTGCGGCCCTGCGCGACTACCGCGCCAAGCCGCTGGTGGACGACGTGCTGCGGCTGGCCGATGCCCTGGGCCACGAGCGCTTCACGCTGGTGGCCCACGACTGGGGCGGTGCCATCGCGTGGAACGTGGCCGCCTGGCACCCGGACCGGGTGGAGCGACTGGTGATCCTGAACGCGCCGCACCCGGTCACCTTCCTGCGCGAGCTGCGCGACGATCCGGCCCAGGCCGAGGCCAGCCGTTACATGAACCTGTTCCGCCAGGATCGCGCAGAGGCGATCATGTCCGAGGATGGCTACCGGCGACTGCGCCGCATGAGCATCGAGGCCTGGGGGCAGAACGGCGGCGACGCCTCGCCCGAGACCCTCGCGGCCTACCTGGCGGCGTGGTCGCAGCCGGGCGCGCTCACCGGGATGCTCAACTGGTACCGGGCCTCGCCGCTGCACCCGCCCGAGCCGGACGCGCCGCTGCCCGACCTCGATCCGGCGCAGTTCCACGTGCGGGTGCCCACGCTGGTGATCTGGGGCCTGCGCGACCAGGCGCTGCTGCCGGGAATGCTCGACGGGCTCGAGGAACACGTGGACGACCTGCGGGTCGAACGCGTGCCCGACGCCTCCCACTGGGTGGTGCACGAGCGGCCGGCGCTGGTCAACAGCCTCATCGACCGCTTCGTCACCGCCTGAGGTGGCGGCGCGAACAGGCGGGCGCATCGACCCGCCACCCAGCACTCCGTGAGAACGCCATGCCTGCATCCATCCTCGCGCGCAGCGTCGCGCTGATCGCCCTGCTGTGCCCGCTGGCGGCTGCCGCCCAGGACTGCAGCCGTCCGAAGTCCAACACCGAGCGGCTGATCTGCTCCAACGACCGGGTCTCCGAGGCTCACGAGCGCATGGCCGTGGCCTTCTTCATGGTGTACCGGCGCGCCATGAGCGACGAGCAGCGTGGCCGCATCCGCACCGAGCAGCGCCAGTGGGAGACCCAGGTGCGCGACGTGTGCATGGACATCCCCTGCCTGCTGCGCAGCTACGAGGAACGCACCCTCGCGCTGGACCAGAGCGGCGAGTGAACGCCGTCGTGCGGGCCTTCGTCGGCCTGGGGTCCAACCTGGACGATCCGGCGGGCAAGGTGGAGCAGGCGCTGGCGGCCCTCGATCGACTCCCGCGCACGCGGCTGCTGTCGCGCTCGAGCCTGTATCGGACCGCGCCGGTGGGGCTGGCGGAGCAGCCGGACTTCGTCAACGCCGTGGCGATGGTGGAGACGGCACTCGGCCCGGGCGAACTGCTGGCCGAACTGCTCGAGCTGGAGCGGCGCCACGGCCGCGTTCGCACCGTGGCCAACGGACCGCGCACCCTGGACCTGGACCTGCTGTTCCACGGTGACGCGAGGCTGGACCAACCCGGCCTGCGCCTGCCCCACCCCCGTCTGCACGAGCGTGCCTTCGTGGTGGTGCCCCTGGCGGAGATCGCGCCGGAGCAGCCCATTCCCGGACACGGCACGGCGCGTGAGCGCGCCTCCGAGCTGGCCGCGGCCCAGCGCATCGAGCGCGCCTGAGGCGCGCGGCTCAGCGGCGCCGGCGCGTCTCGTAGCCCACTTCGCAGTCGGCGTGGGCCTGGAGCTTGGCGATGCGCACGTGCACGCCCGCCACCTGCGGAAAGGCGAAGCACATGTCCACGATGCGCTCGCCGAGCGTCTCGAGCAGGTTCACGTGCCCCGAGGCGAGCAGTCCCAGCACGCCCTCGCGCAGCCGGTCGTAGTCGAACACCTCGTCGAGCCGGTCGTGCCAGTCGAAGGGCGGCGTGAGGTAGACGCACAGGTCGAAGCGCAGCTTCTGTCGCGCGGCGTGCTCGTGAGGGTAAACGCCCACCGAGGCGTCGGTGACGAAGTTGCGCAGGAACACCGCGCGCACGTCGCGCTCGTCCTCGCTCCAGGCGAGCGGGTGGATGTGCAGCAGCGGTTCTTGCATGTTCATGGGAGCGATTCCGGGACGTGTGCAGGGCGGCCTGCGCGCGGGAGCGCGAATGCTACATCAAGGCCCGATGGCCCCGGCTTTCAGGGTGCCAGGGGCCGCGTGAGGTCGACGCCGGGCAACGTGGCGGCGAGCAGGCGGTCGAGCTGCTCCGCGGCGCCGGCAGGAAGGCCCGCGCCCGGGTGGCGCACCGCCCCCGCGGCCAGCAGGGCGCGCCGGCGGAGGATCTCCTTGCGCACCGCCACGCCGGGTTGCTGCTCGAACACGATCAGCGGAAGGAAGCGGGCATACACGGCGCGCACCCGGTCCCAGTCGCCCGCGCGCGCGGCCCGCACCATGGCCACCAGCACTTCCGGAAAGGCGAAGCCGGTGTTGAAGCCGTCGCTGCCGGCCTCGAGGTCGAACAGGCCGTAGAGCGCGCCGAGGCCGGTGAGCACGGGCACCGGGCGCGGCAGCCCCGCCTTCAGGGCGCGCAGCCGTGGCGGCGTGGGCACCGCCTCCTCCTTGATGCCTGCCACCGCGGGCACCTCCGCCACGATGCGCAGCAGCAGCGCCACGGGCATGTGCACCTGGGTGGAGGCGGGGTGATCCTGGGCCACGATGGGCAGCTGGGAGTCTCGGCCGACGCGGGAGAAGTACTCGAAGACGCGCTCGTCGGACGGAACGGGCTCGGCCGAGGGCGCCACCATGGCGGCCCGTGCGCCGCAGTCGCAGGCCATGGCGATCAGCGCGCGCGTGGCTGCCGTGCCGGGGTGGCTCGTGCCCACCACCACGGGCACGGATCCCGCGGCGGCCACGGCCGTGCGCACCACGGATTCGCGTTCCCGGTCCGACAGCCGGTTCGCCTCGCCCAGCACGCCCAGCACCGTCACGCCGTCCACGCCGAGCCCGGCCATGAAGCGCACCAGCCGGTCCAGCGACTCGAGGTCGAGGGACTCGTCGGGGTGGAAGGGCGTGGCCAGGATGGGGACCACGCCCGACAGGGCGGGCGGAGCGTGCACGGAGCGCAAGTTAGCACGGCGCGCCCCGTACAATCCCCCGGAGCGGGCGCCGCGGCGCGGACGACACCCCGCCGAACACACGAGGGGAGGGGATCGCGATGGACATGCCGGTGAACCGATTCAAGCAGGGCCTGAAGGAGGGGAGGGTGCAGCTCGGCTGCTGGCTGAGCCTCGCGAGCCACGCCGCCGCGGAACTGTGCGCGGGCGCGGGCTTCGACTGGGTGCTGGTGGACATGGAGCACGCGCCCAACGAGCTGCACATGGTCCACCACCAGCTCCACGCCGTGTCCGGCTATCCCGTCTCGGCGCTGGTGCGGCCGGCCTGGAACGACATGGTGGTGCTCAAGCGCCTCACCGACCTGGGCGTGCAGACCCTGCTGATCCCCTTCGTGCAGGACGCCGCCGAGGCGGCGCGGGCGGTGGCGGCGGTGCGCTATCCGCCGGCGGGCATCCGCGGCGTGTCGGCCAGCTCGCGCGCCAACCGCTACGGGCGCGTGAAGGATTACTTCGCCCGCGCCGCCGAGGAGATGTGCGTGCTCGTGCAGGTGGAGTCGCGCTCTGCGCTCGCCCAGGTGGAAGCCATCGCGTCCGTGGAGGGAGTCGACGGGGTGTTCATCGGTCCGCAGGACCTCGCCGCCGACTTCGGCCACCTCGGAAACCCTGGGCATCCCGAGGTGCAGGCCGCCATCGCCGAGGGAATCCGGCGCATCCGTGCGGCGGGCAAGGCGCCGGGCATCCTCTCCTTCGCGGAGGCCGATGCGAAGCGCTGGATCGAGGCGGGCGCGGCGTTCGTGGCCATCACCTCCGACCAGTTCCTGCTGGCCCGCGAGAGCTCGGCGGTGATGGCCCGCTTCAGGGCGTGAGGCGCACGGGGCGGGCGATGACCGCGCCCGCCACAGGGGTTCCCGCCGGTGGATGAACAGCGTTTGTCCAGCATCGGACCGGGACAGCGCCATTCCGGAGGCATGAGCGTGCGCACTGCTGCAGTGCAGCCACGAAAAAGCGCACCGCGCACGTGCGTTCGGTTGACACCCGCATGCCAAGCGAAAAGAATCCGGCCTTGAACCACGGAGGTTGCGGCGGGCGCCGGGATCGGGGGCGCCTTCCGGGTCTGCCCAGGCGCAGCGGCCCCGCGGGATCGTTCACGGACAAGAACAGGAGACCGGCATGAAAGGGACTCTTCCGGCCACCGCCGTGGCCTGCGCGATGGCCTTCGGCGGTTCCGCGCTCGCGGCAGAAAGCCTCGAGGCACTGAAAGACCTGCATCCGGACGCGAAGCTGATGGGTGAGCAGCATTCCATCGCCAAGCTGTCCAAGCCTCACCCCAAGCGCGTGTATGTCCTGGAGCCCGTGTTCCCGGCCATCGTTTCCAGCAAGGTCTGGGTCATCGAGGGCGACAAGCAGGAGCTGGGCGCCATGATGAGCGCCGGCTACTGCGCGAACATGGCGCTCGCGCCCGACCAGTCGGAGATCTACGTGTTCGACACGTACTGGGACAAGGGCTTCCGCGGCAAGCGCTCCGACTTCGTCACCACCTACGACTCCCAGGCGCTCACCATCAAGGGTGACACCGACCTGCCGAAGGGACGGTTCCTGGTGGTGCCCAAGAAGCAGAACGCTGACGCATCGCCCGACGGCAAGTGGCTGTTCTCGTACAATCTGGCGCCCGCCACCACCGTGAGCGTGATCGACGCCAAGACGAAGAAGTACGCCGGCGAGGTGGAGATCCCCGGCTGCGGCCTGATCTTCCCCTCCACCGGCAACCGCTTCTCGTCCGTGTGCTCCGACGGCACGCTGGCCACGGCGAAGTGGGACGCGAACATGAAGGCCACCATCACCCGGCAGGGGCCGTTCTTCGATTCCGAGAACGACCCGGTTTTCGAGCATGCCGGCTTCGACCGCAAGAACGGCCAGGTGCACTTCATCACCTACGACGGCAACGTCATCCCCGTGGACATCACCAAGGACAAGCCCGTCATCGGCGCGAAGTGGTCCATGGTGAGCGCCGAGGACGCCAAGGAGGAGTGGCGTCCGGGCGGCTGGCAGCTCGCCGCCGTTCACCGTGCCACCCAGCGCCTGTTCGTGCTCATGCACAAGGGGCCCAAGTGGACCCACAAGCAGGCCGGCGAGGAAGTCTGGGTGTTCGACCTGAAGTCGAAGAAGCGGGTGCAGCGCATCGAGCTCAAGGAGCACGCCACCACCATCGCCGTGTCCCAGGACGCCGAACCCTACCTGTTCAGCCAGACCGAGAAGCCGTCGATGATCACGTACGACGTCAAGGACGGGAAGGAAGTGGGCGAGATGACCTTCGGCATCTCCCCGTTCCTGATGTACGTCGGCGACGAGTGACGGCGCGACGATGATCGATCCGGTCCTGCAGCTGACGGCCGCTCTGTCGCTGGCGCTGGTGTTCGGCGTCGGCGCGGCCGGCAAGATGACCGCCTGGGCGGAGCTCGAGGGGGTGGTGCGCAATTTTCGCATCTTCCCCCAGGCCCTCGTCCCCGTGGTCACCTGGATGCTGCCGCCGGTGGAACTGCTGCTCGCCGTGGGCGTGCTGGTGCCGGCGACGCGCGCGGCATCGGGTGCGGCCATGGGCGCGCTGCTGGTGCTGTTCGCGGCAGCCATCGCCGTCAACGTGATGCGCGGCCGCATCGACATCGACTGCGGCTGCTTCCGCTCGGCGCTGCGCCAGAATCTCTCGTGGTGGCTGGTGCTGAGGAATGCGGTGCTGCTGGTGCTCGCGCTGGCCTGCCTGCCCGAGGCCTCCGGCCGCGAGCTCGGCTGGGCCGACAACTTCGTGGTGGTGATGGCGTCGCTGACGCTGTTCATCGCCTACCTCTCGGTGGGCTACGTGACCCTGCGGCGGCCGCCCACCTACGAGGAGAACTACTACCGGTCCCTCGCGGACCGCGGCCAGCCTGGGAGCTGAAGCATGTCCAACGAGATCCTGCTCTATTCGAACCTGCTGCTCTGGGTGGTGGTGCTGGTGCTGGGCGCCGTGGTGTTCGGCATGGTCCGCCA
>CAZXJW010000060.1:7980-14277 GCA_964641005.1 uncultured Rhodocyclaceae bacterium | reverse complement strand
GTATGGACCCAGCCGATCGCACCGGCCGCGCCACGCGACCTGTTCACGGACTGCGGCATCTCGCGCACCGACGACCCAAAGCGCTGCGGGAGGGCCTGCCAGTTCATCCGGCCGGACTATCCCCTGATGGAGGCGCGGGTACACGGGCGAGCCCGCGATCCCGGACGTCTCGACGAACTGCACTTCGGTCCCTTCCGCCGCATGGTGCGCGCCTCGCTGGTGCCGCCGCGCGAGGGGGCGCAGTGGACGGGCATCGTCACGCGCATCGGCGAGCGGCTGCTGGAGACGGGCGCGGTGGATGCCGTGCTCGCCATGGCGCCCCACCCCGAGGACAAGTGGCGCCCCATGCCCGTGCTGGTGACCCGACCCGAGGGCATGGCGCAGTGCCGCGGCATGCGCATGGGCTACGCGCCGCTGCTGGCGCTGCTCGAGCCGGCCCGCGCGCGGGGCTACCGGCGGCTGGCGGTGATCGGAATCCCCTGCCAGGTGTATGCCCTTCGCGCGCTGGAGCAGGAGTACGGCTTCGAGCGCCTCTACGTCATCGGCACGCCGTGCTCGGACAACACCACCACCGAGCGCTTCCACCGCTTCCTCGAACTGCTCGCCGAGGACCCGGACGACATCACCTATCTCGAGTTCCGCGCCGACTACCACGTGGAGCTGCGCTTCCGCGACGGCCGCGTGAAGGCGATTCCGTTCCTGATGCTGCCGCTGTCACAGCTGCCGCCGGACTTCTTCCCGCTCACCTGCCGCACCTGCGTGGACTACACCAACGTGCTGGCCGACATCACCGTGGGCTACATGGGCGGGCAGGGTGAGCAGTGGCTGCTGGTGCGCAACCAACGCGGCGAGGAACTGCTCGCGCTGCTGGGCGACGAGGTGCGCCTGCGCGAACCCGGCAGTGCCGGCAATCGCCGTGCGCCGGTGAAGGGCTTCCTCGCCAACACGCTGCGCGCCGCGGGCGGCCTGCCGCTGCGGCGCATGCCCGGCTGGCTGCGACCGGTGGTGGGCTGGCTGATGCCGCGCATCGGTCCGCGCGGCCTGGAGTTCGCGAGGGCGCGGGTGGAGATGAAGGCAGTGGAGTCGGTGGTGCACCTGCGCCGCGAGCGGCGGGCACGCATGCGTGCCATGGTTCCGGCGCACGTGTGGAAGCTGGTGGCACCCTATGGCCTGGCGCCTGCGCCCGATGAGCTTCCGGCCCGCCCGGTGACCGCGACGCGCGGGGCGACGAGCGATGGCTGAGACCGCCGCGAAGGACGGCGCGCCCCTGTCCGTGGCCATCGTCGGCACCGGCTTCGCCGGCATCGGCATGGCCATCCGCCTGAAGCAGGCCGGCATCCACGACTTCGTGATGTTCGAGCGCGAGGGCCGCATCGGCGGCACCTGGCGCGACAACACCTACCCGGGCGCGGCCTGCGACGTGCCCTCGGTGCTGTATTCCTTCTCCTTCGAGCCCGGATTTGCCTTCCCGCGCTTCTATGCCCGCCAGCCCGACATCCTTGCCTACCAGGAACACTGCGTGCGCAAGCATGGCCTCGAGGCGCACGTGCGGTTGAACTGCGGCGTGCGCTCGGCGCGCTGGAACGGGGCCACCGCCTGCTGGAGGATCGAGACCACCACCGGCGAACTCATCAGCGCCCGCGCGCTGGTCACCGCCACCGGCCAGCTGGGCACTCCGAAGCTGCCCGACATCCTCGGCCTGGACTCCTTCGCCGGCCCGAGCTTCCACTCGGCGCGCTGGAACCACGACGTGGCCCTCGAGGGCAGGCGCGTGGCCGTCATCGGCACCGGCGCGAGCGCTGCGCAGTTCCTGCCCCACGTGGTGGAACGCGCGGCGAAGGTCACGCTGTTCCAGCGCACGCCGCCCTACATCCTGCCGCGCCCCGACCGGCCCGCGCCGCGCTGGGAATCGTGGCTCTACGGGCACGTGGCACCGCTGCGCTGGCTGTCGCGCGGCATCGTGTACTCGGTGCACGAGTCCCTCGGACTGACGCTCTACGCCCTGCCGCTGTTCGGCGCCGTGATGCGGCGCGTGTGCCTCGCCCACCTGTGGCTGCGGGTGCGCGACCCCGGGCTGCGGCGCAAGCTCACGCCGGGGTACGCACTGGGCTGCAAGCGCATCCTCGTGGACAACGGCTTCTACACGGCGGTGGCGAAGCCGAACTGCGAGGTGGTCACGCAGTCCATCGCGCGCATCGGGCCCGATCACGTGGAGACCGCCGACGGCACGCGCCATCCCGCCGACGTGCTGATCGTGGCCACGGGATTCGCCTCGCAGACCTTCACCGGCACCTTCGAGATCGCCGGACGCGACGGGCGCACGCTGGCGGACGCCTGGCGCAACGGTGCCTACGCCTATCGCGGCGTGTCGGTGCACGGCTTCCCCAACCTGTTCATGCTCTACGGCCCCAACACCAACCTGGGGCACAACTCCATCCTCTACATGATGGAGAGTCAGATCCGCTACGTGCTGGGCGCGCTTCGCGAGTTGCAGCGCGCGCCGGGCACGGCGCTCGAGGTGTCGCGCGAGGCCGAGACCGAATGGAACGAGGCCCTGCAGCGGGCGCTCGGCCACACGGTGTGGACCACGGGCGGCTGCCGCAGCTGGTACCAGGGGCCGGACGGGCGCATCACCAGCAACTGGTCCGGCGCCACCTTCAGCTATCGCCAGGCGGTGCGGCGCTTCGACGCCGAGCACTACCTGCAGCACGGACCGGCCTGAGGGGGGCGCCGTGGAAAACTCCATCGCCGCTTCCGTTGCCCGCCTCGTGGTGTCGGGGCTTCTCAAGCCGGTGCTTTCGCCTGGCGTGCCCGTGGGTGTGCAACGGCGATGGGTTGCCGTGGCCACGGCGGTGCTGCCGCCGGCGTCAGGCGTGCGCTTCGAGAAGGTGGTGCTGGGCGGCGTGCCCTGCGAACGCGCGCTGCCGCGCACGCCCGGTGCGGGCTGCCTCGTCTACCTTCATGGCGGCGGCTACATCCTGGGCAGCCCGCGCACCCACCGCAGCATCACCAGCCGGCTGGCTCGGGTGTCGGGAATGACGGTGGTGGTGCCGGACTACCGGCTCGCGCCCGAGCATCCGCACCCCGCGGCGCTGGAGGATGCGCGGGCGGTGTTCGATGCCCTGGTGGTGGCGGGTACGCCGCCGGCGCGCATTGCCCTGGCGGGGGACTCGGCGGGTGGGGGTCTCGCGCTGGCGCTGTGCCTCGCCCTGCGGACCGCGGGCGTGGTGCGGCCCGCCTGCCTGGCGCTGATCTCGCCGTGGGCCGATCTCACCAACACCCGGCTCGCGGCGGTGCGCTTCGATCCGTTGCTCGATGCTCGCTGGCTGGAGTTCTGCGCCTCGGCATACGCCGTGAACCGGGCGCGCACCGATCCGCTGGTCTCGCCGCTGCAGGACGAGCTGTCGGGCCTGCCGCCCATGCTGGTGCACGCGGCCGGGCAGGAAGTGCTGCTGGAGGATGCCCGCCGCCTGGCCGCCGCGTGCGCACGCGCCGGGGTGCCCTGCCGGCTGCGTGAGTTCACGCCCGTGTGGCACGACTTCCAGCTCTATGCCGGGCTGGTGCCCGAGGCCACGGAGTCGGTGAACGAGCTGGCGGCGTTCGCGCGGGAGCATGCGGGGCGGTGACCCCCGCCCGCTCACTTGCGCGGAATCACCCCGTCCTTCTCCATCGTCTGCACCAGCACTGACACGTACTCGTCGAGCGCGACGGAGCGCTCCGAGCTGCCCGCGTTCTTCGTGCGGATCTTCGCCGTCCACGACAGCTTGCGATCCTTGCCCTCGTAGAGCGAGGCCTCGCTGGTGACGGTGGTGGGCTCGAAGTCGGCCTGTGGCATGGGCCGTCCCATGCCGCCGTACACCACGAAGGCACCGTAGACGTCCACGGAGGAGTTCGTCGGCACGTTGCCCGCGCCCATGATGGTGTCGGGAACGTCGCGGGTCTTCGTCTCGCGGGTGGTCACGCGCACCAGCAGCACGGTGTCGGCGCCGGAGTCCTCCACCGACTTGCGGAAGCGCGCGCGCTCCTCGTCGGTGTAGCGGGTGAAGTAGCGGCCCGTGGCCACGGCGTTCACGCCGCGCTCGCGCAGGCTCTTCGCGAGCTTGGCCTGCACGTCGGCCTGCACGAACTCGCTGTAGGCCACGGTGAGGATGGCCACCTTGCCCAGGTCGGCGCCCTTGCGATCGGCCGCGGCCCAGCTCGCGTCCAGGGTGGTCTTGTCGCGCAGCGCGCAGGCGGGCAGCAGAAGGACGAGGGCCGCGGCGAGGGCGGCGCGCAAGGACATCGTCATGGAATCTCCTCCGGGTGCGCTGCCGCTCCGGGTCTGGGCAGAGTGCGCGGGCGAATGCTATCCGCCCGCGGTGCGTCGCGCCAGCCGTGCCGTGTACACTGGACCGCTTCCACGGGAGGAATGCCGAACATGTCGATGACCACGCTGCGCCGCGCCCTTGCGCTGGCGGCCACGCTGCTGCTGGCCGCCTGCGCCACCCACAAGCTCGCCTATCACGACGTCGAGCCCGGCGGCACCGGCCGCCAGCTCAAGAGCGTCATGGTGGTGGCCGTCACCTACGACAAGGTGCTGCGCCGCGTGTACGAGGACGCCATGTCCGCGAAGCTCGCCACGCGCGGCCTGCGGGGCGTGGTGACCTACGACCTGCTGCCGGGTTCCCGCGTGGAAGAGGCCGTGCTGCGCGAGGCAGTGGCGAGGGCCGGCGTGGACGCCGTGCTGATCACCCGCGAGGGGGCCATCGACCGCACGAAGTCCAAGGTCTCGGGCGGCACGGTCGCCGTGGGCACGGGCGGCTACGGGATGTACGGGTGGTACTCGGGGACCTGGTCGGCCACCGAGTTCGCCCCCACCGATATCAAGGGCGCCGCGTGGTCGCGCACCACCTCGCGCCTGTTCGATGCGCGCGACGGCGCCCTGCTGTGGACCGGCGCCATCGAGACCTCGCTCGAGCGCGACAAGGGCGTGCAGATGGATCGCTTCGTGGACCTGCTGTTCCAGGGGATGGTGGGGGACCAGGTCCTGTAGCCGGGCTCAGGCCTGACCGCAACTAGACCAGCGCACGCGCCTCCGCCTCGCTGAGCTCAACCTCCATCCGCAGCAGCGCGCCCGCGATGGTCTTGCCGAGATTGTCGCTGCGCAGGCTGCGTGCGGCTCCGCCCTGCAGGGCGCGGTTGAGCACGAACTTCAGCGCGAGGATGTTGGGCAGCGGGTAGCGTTCCACCGGCCCGTCCGCGATCCACGCGAAGTGCGCCGCCACGCGCTCGGCGGTGACTTCGCGTTCCAGGACCGCGTACGCGGCGGCGTCGCGGGCGAACAGGCCGATGTCGGCGCGGTCGGCCTTGTCGCCGCTGCGGGCGTGGGCGATGCGGGCGAGGCGCACCTTCATGGCAGCGTGTCCTGCACGCTCACCTGCACGCGCGACTCCACCGCCTCGCGCGACACCAGCGTGGGCCAGATGCCCAGCAGCCGCGAACCGGGCGTGATGCCGTGGAAACCGCCCATGTACGGTGGCCCGGAGAGCGCCAGCCACGGGAAGTGCCGCCCGAAGCCGTCCGCCACCGCCTTGTCGCGGGTGCGGATCGCCACGCGGATCCACACCTCGTTCAGTTCGTCACGACCCGACAGGTCGGCGTGCGGCCCGAGGAAGGTGTCCAGGCCGATGTGCTCCACCAGGAAGTCCTCGATCGTCGCCCCGCTCTCGGCCAGCGACTGCTTCACCAGCGCCACCGTGGCCTCGGCCTTGGACCAGGCATCGGGCCAGCAGAAGCCCACCACCGTGCTGCCCATCCAGCCGTCCTCGTAACCGGCCACCACCTTGAGCGACGCGGGACGCGGCCGGCCCGTGGCGCCGCGCACCCGCACCCGGTCACCGCCCAGGTCGTCGAGGTGCAGCGTGCCCATGTCCAGCACCACGTCCGGCGAGAAGTAGCGATGCGGGTCGTGCACCTCGTAGAGCAGCTGCTGGCGCACCGTGTCGAAGTCCACCCGCCCGCCCGTGCCGGGGGCCTTGGTGATCACCGCGGTGCCGTCCTCGGACACTTCCGCGATGGGATAACCGATGTGCCCCAGGTCGGGGACGTTCGCCCAGCTGCCCGCGGAGCCGAAGTTGCCACCGCTGCCCTGCCCCGAGCATTCGAGCAGGTGCCCCACCGTGAGCCCCTGGGCGAGCCGGTCCCAGTCGTCCCAGGCCCACCCGAACTCGTGCACCAGCGGTCCGAGGAACAGCGCCGCGTCGGCCACGCGCCCCGTGAGCACGATGTCGGCGCCGGCCGCCAGCGCATCGGCGATGG
>CAZXJW010000060.1:0-7970 GCA_964641005.1 uncultured Rhodocyclaceae bacterium | reverse complement strand
TGTCCAGGTGGGCCAGCGGCTCGCCGGCGGCGTGCAGCTCGTCGATGCGCTCGAGCACCGCGTCACCGGTCACCACGGCGATGCGCGCCTTCCATCCCTTCGCGCGGAAGGCCGCCACCAGCGCATCGCGCGCGCCGATCGGATTCAGGCCGCCGGCGTTCATCACGAAGCGCACGCCGCGGGGCTGCGCCAGCGGCCACAACGCCGCGAGCATGGGCACCAGGTCGCGCGTGAAGCCGGCCGCCGGATCGCGCGCCTGGTCCTTGCGCAGGATGGCCAGCGTGAGTTCGGCGAGGTGGTCCGAGCCGATGTAGCGGACCTCGCCGCGCTCGATGCTGGCGCGCACCGGCAGCCACGAGTCGCCATAGAAGCCGAGGCCGGCGCCGAGGCGTAGGGTTTTCATGGCGCGGGTTGAACGGCTGGCATGGTGCGATGCGGCAATCCACGTGCTCGAAGGGACGCCGCCACGATAGCCGCCGCCGCGCCGTCACGACAAGGCGCATCGAGCCTTGCGAGTCGCGCGGCAGGACCGATAGACTGCAGCGGCTTTGCGCGTATCCGGCCACGCGAACATACCCATACCAATGGGCCGGTGAGATTCCGAGGCGACCTGAATTGAGCTGGGAAAATCCACTCCGGCCCCCCTTCTGTGCAGGGGGGGGCGCATGCAGCTGATCCAGCTCCTCGTCAGCGGCGTGTCCCAGGGATGCATCTACGGCCTGATCGCCCTGGGCTTCGTGCTCATCTACAAGGCCACCGAGACCGTGAACTTCGCCCAGGGCGAGCTCATGATGCTCGGCGCCTTCGCGGGCCTGGCCGGCACGGTGTACCTGGGGCTGCCCTTCTGGGTGGCGTTCCTCGGCGCGGTGGCCGCCACGGCGGTGCTGGGCATCGCCACCGAGCGCCTCGTGCTGCGCCCGATCCTCGGCCAGCCGGCCTTCGCCATCGTGATGGTGACCCTCGGCCTGGGCTACATCGGCCGCGGCCTGATCACCATGATCCCCGAGATCGGCACCGAGACCCACACGCTTCCCGCGCCCTTCAAGGACGAGGTCCTCAAGCTCGGCGGCCTCGTGATCGGCATGGAACACCTGGTGGTGATCGCCGTCACCATCGCGCTGTGCGGGCTGCTGTACTGCGTGTTCCGCTTCACCCGCACCGGCATCGCGATGCAGGCCGCCTCGCAGAACCAGCTCGCCGCCTGGTACATGGGCATTCCGGTGCAGCGCCTGAACGGCATGATCTGGGGCATCAGCGCGGCCGTGGCCGCGGTGGCGGGCGTGCTGCTCGCGCCCATCACCTTCGTGCACGCCAACATGGGCTTCATCGGCCTGAAGGCCTTTCCCGCCGCGGTGGTGGGGGGATTCGGGAGCCTGCCCGGCGCCATCGTGGGCGGGCTGGTGATCGGCGTGGTGGAGTCGCTCGCCGGCTTCTACCTGCCCGAGGGCTTCAAGGACATCGCCGCCTACATCGTGGTGCTGGTGATGCTGGTGGTCAAACCCAACGGCCTGTTCGGCGAGAACCTGCGCAAGAAGGTCTGAGCCCGTGCGCTTCATCTTCAAGACCGACTACGACCAGGACATCCGCCTGTTCAAGCACGGCGGCCAGGTGTTCTGGTACGCCCTGCTGGGCGTGGCGCTGCTCGCCGCGCCGTGGTGGCTGTCGGAGTACTACCTCGCGCAGCTGCTGCTGATCTGCATCTACGGCATCGTGGGCCTGGGCCTGATGCTGCTGTCGGGCTACACCGGCCTCATCTCCATGGGCCACGCGGCCTTCCTCGGGGTGGGGGCCTACACCGAGGCGGTGCTGGCGGCACGCGGCTGGCCCTTCCCGTTGTCCATGGCCTGCGCCGTGCTGCTCTCGGCGGCCACGGGCATCGTGGTGGGCCTGCCGGCGTTGCGGGTGCGGGGCATCTACCTCGCCATCGCCACGCTCGCCTTCGGCTTCATCGTCGAGGAGGTGCTCACCCGCTGGGAGGACATCACGGGCGGCAACTCCGGGCTGTCGGTGGGGCGCATCGTGCTGTTCGGCTGGACCGTGTCCACCACCACGCAGTTCTACTTCATCTGCCTCGCGCTGGCGGTGGCGTGCACGCTGCTGGTGATGAACCTGCTGCGCTCGCCCACGGGCCGCGCCTTCGTGGCGATCCGCGATTCCGAGGTCTCGGCCCAGGGGATGGGCATCAACCTCGCGTGGTACAAGACGCTGTCCTTCGCCATCAGCGCCGGCCTCACCGGGCTCGCGGGCGGCCTGTACGCCCACAAGCTGCGCTTCCTCTCGCCCGAGCAGTTCACCGTGCTGCAGTCGGTGGAGCTGCTGATGATGGTGTTCGTCGGTGGCATCGGCTCGGTGCGCGGCGCCTTCTTCGGCGCGATCTTCGTGATCGCGCTGCCGCAGTTCATCGCGTCGATCGCGGGCAAGCTGCCGGCGGCCATCGGCAACGCCGCCGGGCTGCAGGCCACGGTGTTCGGCATCGTGCTGGTGGCCTTCATCCTGTTCGAGCCGCTGGGCCTGTACGGCTGGTGGTTCAAGGCCCGTACCTGGCTAGAGATGTTCCCCTTCTACCGGCGCGGCATGTTCCGCCGCCAGAAGTCGTTCCAGAAGTCGGACCGGCTGCGCTGAACGGTGGGCGCGGGCATCCCCCGCGTCGCTCGTCCTGCCGGGAAGGCATCCCGGCGCCCACCACTTTCGCGGGTCGCCGGTAAGTTTTCCCTGTCGGCCGGCACGACAGTTGCTGTCATTTTCCGATGCCAGCGTCGTCCGCCAGGACCGGCCCCGCCAGTCCCCGAGACCGAGACGACGCGGTGCCGAACGCCGACAACGACATGACACAGGGATCGAGACGTCATCGCCACCGGGCCCGCGCGGCCCAGGGCGGCCTGACGCTCATCGAGCTGCTCATCGTCGCCGTGGTGTTCGGGGTGATCTCGCTGATCACCACCTCGGCCTACCAGGACCACCGCGAGCGCGCCCGGGTGAGCCAGGCCGTGGCGGACATCCTCGGCATGTCGGCGATCATCCAGTACTACATCAACGACAACGGCGTGCCGCCCGAGACGCTGGCCGTGGTGCGCATGGACGTGCGGCTCGACCCCTGGGGGCGCCCCTACCAGTACACCAGTCTCGCCACGGAGACCGGCAAGGGCGCGGCGCGCAAGGACAAGAACCTCAACCCGCTCAACTCCGACTTCGACCTATACAGCATGGGCAAGGACGGCGAGACCAAGCCGCCGCTCACGCCCAAGGAAAGCCAGGACGACGTCATCCGGGCGCGTGACGGCCGCTTCGTGGGCCCGGCGAAGGACTTCGATCCTTGACACAGGCTTCCGTCACGCCGCTGCGCAGCCGCGTGGGGCGTCGCATGCTGCTGCTCTTCGGTGCCGCGGCTCTCGTGCCGCTGGCTGCGCTCGCGCTGCTCTCCCTCACACAGGTGCGCACCCTGCTGCTGCAGCAGGCCGGCACGCGGCTGTCGGCTGCCGCGAAGAGCTATGCCGCCGGCGTCCATGACCGGCTGCTGGTGGCGCGCGACGTGGCGTCCCTGGCGGCCTCCGACCGTTCGGTGCGCATCCCGACCGGGCTCGCGCAGTTCCGCTGGCTGGCACGCCTGGACGCCCAGGGGCGCCTTTCCGCACGCGCGGACGTGCCGCGGGACGTCGCTACGGCAGTCGGGGCAGCCTATCGCTTGAACGGGCGCTGGCCGCGGCCGTGGCTCGCGACTCCGCCCGGCGCGGGTGTCGTGATAGCCCTCCCCGCCCTCGACGGCTCGGCGTCCGTGGTGATCGGGGAACTGGATCCGGCGTTCCTCTGGGGCGACCTGGACGAGCGCAAGGCCGGTCTCGTGCTCTGCGTGGTGGAAGGCGGCGGCTTCGCTGCACTGCACTGTCCCGGCGGCGACGCCATGGACCTGCCGGCGCGCCTGCGCGCGCGCATTCCCGCGCTCTCGGAGGACCTGCTCTGGAGCCGCGGCGATGCGCCCCAGCGTGCCCGGCTCTGGGGACAGTTCCTCACCAACGACTTCGGCGTGCCCGACTGGTACGTGGCCGCGTCGCTGCCGGAGGACGACCTGCTCGCGGCGGTGGCCGCCTTCCGCGGCAGCTTCGTGCCGGCCGCGGTGCTCGCGCTGCTGATCTCCACGCTGCTGGCGCTGCGCCAGGTGCGCGCCATGCTCGTCCCGCTGGCCGGGCTCGCGGCGGGCACGCGTGTCGTCGCGGCCGGCGACTTCACCGCCCGCGTGCCGACGGGGTCGGGCGACGAGTTCGGCGAGCTGGGCGAGGCCTTCAACGCCATGTCGGCCCGGCTCGGGCGGCAGTACGCGCTGTCCGCGGCCAACGCCCGCATCGATCGCATGATCCTCGAGCGCCATTCCGTCGAGCGCCTGGTGGAGTGCGCCCTGCGCGAGGTCCGGGTGCTCCTGCCCGGGGTCCGGATGTGGGCGCTGGTGCCCGACGGACGGGCCGCGCAGCGCGGACGTCTCCTCTCCTGCGCCTTGGCGACGGACGGCAGCACGCTGCCGCTGGCCGCCTGCCCGGTGGACCTGCCTCCGGACCGGCGCCCCGAGGTGGAAGGATTCACGGCCGCTCCCGTGGAGGTGCGCCTGCCGCTGCCCCAGTGGCTCGCCGCCACGGGTGCCCGGCCGGGGCAGCGGGCCTGGGTGCAGCCGCTGACCTGGGGCACGATGCAGTGCGGGTGGATGCTCGCGCTGCCGACGGCCGACGCGATCTTCGGCGAAACCGAACGCGCGCTGCTCGCGGAACTCGCGGGACGGCTGTCGGTGGGCATCGCCTCGGCGTGGAGCGACGAGGAGCTCTACCAGCGCGCCCACTTCGACCTGCTCACCGGGCTGCCCAATCGCCGCCTGTTCAGCGACCGCCTGGCCCTCGAGATCGCCCGCTGCGAGCGCGACGGCGCGTCGCTCGCGGTGCTGTTCGTGGATCTCGACCGCTTCAAGGCGGTCAACGACTCCCAGGGGCACGGCGCCGGCGACGCGCTGCTCTGCGAGGCGGCAGCGCGACTGCGCGCCGCGGTGCGCGAGGAGGACACCGTGTCGCGCCACGGCGGCGACGAGTTCACGGTGCTGCTGTCGGGCCTGGAGGACCAGGTCGACGCCCTCTCGGCCGCGCGCCACGTGATCGAGGCGCTGAGCCGGCCCTTCGTGGTGGCGGGCAGCGACTGCTTCCTGTCCGCTTCGGTGGGCATCGCGCTGTACCCGGACAACGGGCGCACGCCCGAGACCCTGATCGATCGCTCCGACACCGCCATGTACCGCGCCAAGGCCGCCGGACGCGGCCGCGCGCAGTTCTTCGAGGAACGCATGAACGTCGAGGCGGCCGAGCGCGTGGCGCTCGACCGGCAGATGCGGCAGGCCATCGAACGCAGCGAGCTGGTGCTGCACTTCCAGCCGCAGGTGGACCTGGTCTGCGGCCGGATCGTGTCGGCCGAGGCGCTGGTGCGCTGGAATCATCCCGAGCGCGGCCTGGTCCCGCCGGGCCACTTCATCGCCATGGCGGAGGAAGGCGGCCTGATCCGCCCCATCGGGCGCTGGGTGATCGAGGAGACCTGCCGCCAGGTGGCGCGCTGGCGCGAAGCCGGCCTCGCGCTGGAGCGGGTCTCGCTGAACGTGTCCGGGAAGCAGCTCGCCGAGCCGGACTTCCTCGAAGGGGTGGACGCGCTGGTGGTGCGCCCGGGGCTGGCACAGTGGCTGGAGTTCGAGATCACCGAGACCGCGCTGCTCGAGCGCGGCGAGCGCGTGGAGGAAGTGCTCGTGGCCCTGTCCCGCGCCGGCATCCGGATCGCGCTGGACGACTTCGGCACCGGATTCTCGTCCATGGCCTATCTCAAGCGCCTGCCCGTGGACGTGGTGAAGATCGACCGGCTGTTCGTGGAGGACGTGGACCGCTCCGCCGCCGCCCGCGCCTTCGTGCAGGCCATGATCGCCATGTCCCACGCCCTGGGCAAGAAGGTGGTGGCCGAGGGCGCGGAGCGCGAAGCGCAGGTGGCGGTGCTGCGCGAACTCGGCGCGGACCTGGTGCAGGGCTACGTGTACGGCCGTCCGCTGCCGGCCGATGAGTTCACGCGGCTGGCGCAGACCTTCGGCGATCTTCCCCGCCTGCGCGCGGCGGTCTGATCGCGCCGCGGCGGCGGGCGTCTTCGCGCGGCCGTGGCCATGCGAGGGCGAATTGGGCAAACTACCGCGGCGATCCACGGTCACCCGCCCATGTCCTTCCACCCTGAAGTCGTCGATGCCGTCGCGTCCCGCCCGGTGAGGGCAACGTTGCCGTTCCGTCTGCTGCAGTGCGGCGAGAAGAGCGCGCCGCGATGACCCCGATGCTGGAAGTGTCCGGGCTCGAGATCCGCTTCGGCGGCGTCCGGGCCGTCGCCGGCGTGAGCTTCGAGGTGCGGGAGGGCGAGGTCTTCACCCTCATCGGCCCCAATGGCGCGGGCAAGACCACGGTCTTCAATCTCATCAGCCGCCTGTACACGCCCACCGCCGGCGCCATCCGCTTCCAGGGCCGCGACCTGCTGGCGGTGCCGCCGCACCGCGTGGCGCGGCTGGGGATCGCGCGCACCTTCCAGAACATCGAGCTGTTCGAGCACGCCACGGTGCTGCAGAACCTGCTTATCGGGCGGCACGTGCACCGCAGCACGGCGCTCTGGCAGGAGATGCTTTTCCTGCCCGCGGTGCGGCGCGGCGAGCGTGCTTTCCGCGAGCACGTGGAGCGCGTCATCGACCTGCTCGACCTGCAGCACCACCGCGATTCCATGGTCGCGGGGCTGCCCTACGGGGTACGCAAGGTAGTGGAACTGGGCCGCGCGCTGGCCGTGGGGCCGAAGCTGCTGCTGCTCGACGAACCCTCCTCGGGCCTGAACGTGGAGGAGACCGACGACATGGCCTTCTGGATCCAGGACATCCGCGAGGACCTCGGCATCACGGTGCTCATGGTGGAGCACGACATGTCGCTGGTGTCGCGGGTCTCCGACCGGGTGCTCGCCATGAACCAGGGCGAACTGCTCGCCCAGGGCACGCCGGCCGAGGTGCAGTCTCACCCGGCGGTGATCGAGGCCTACCTCGGGACGCCAGCGGAGGCAGGGTCATGAGCACGGAGCCCATCCTCGTGCTCGCCAACGTGGAGAGCGCCTACGGGCCGGTGAAGGCCATCCGCGGCATCAGCCTGTCCGTGCAGGCCGGCAGCATCGTCACGGTGCTGGGTGCCAACGGGGCGGGCAAGTCCACCATCCTGCGCACCATCTCCGGGATCATCGACCCCCAGAAAGGCTCCATCAGCTTCGAGGGCCATCCCATCCAGGGACGGGACCCCGGCGACATCGTGCGCCGCGGCATCTCCCACGTCCCGGAGGGGCGCGAGGTATTCCCGCTGCTGTCGGTGCACGACAACCTGATGATGGGCGCCTACACCCGCACCGACCGCGACGGCGTGGCCACCGACCTGGAGGCCGTGTACGGCTACTTTCCGATCCTGAAGGAGCGCGCCCGCCAGGAGGCCGGCCAGCTCTCCGGCGGCCAGCAGCAGATGCTGGCCATCAGCCGCGCGCTCATGAGCCGCCCGAAGCTGATGCTGCTCGACGAGCCCAGCCTCGGGCTGTCGCCGCGGCTCACCCAGGAGATCTTCGCCATCGTCACGCGCATCAACCGCGAGCGCGGCACCACCATCCTGCTGGTGGAGCAGAACGCGGCCCTCGCGCTGGCGGTGGCCGACTACGGCTACGTGCTCGAGGTGGGGCGGATCGTGATGGAGGACACCTGCGAGAAGCTGCGGCAGAAGGACGACATCCGCGAGTTCTACCTCGGCATGAAGGAGGCCGGCGTGCGCGGCGAGCGGCGCTGGAAGAAGAAGAAGACCTGGCGCTGAGGAGGCGACGATGGCCAATCTCTGGGACGTGGCGAACACCAAGACCGAGCCGATGCAGGACGTGCCGGGCCGCACGCTGCCCGAGGTGTTCTGGAACGCGGT
>CAZXJW010000059.1:0-14285 GCA_964641005.1 uncultured Rhodocyclaceae bacterium | reverse complement strand
ACACCGCGGCGTCCACGTCCGGGTGCATGAGCACGCTGCGCGCGCTGCGCGGCCCGCTGCAGTCGCCGCTGTCGATCTGCTCGCCGTCCACGAACACCCCGTCGGTGACCGTCATGCCCACCCGCAGGCCCGAGGCCGCCAGCAGCGCCGCGGTCAGGCGCACGGTGGTTGTCTTGCCGTTGGTGCCGGTGACCGCCACCACCGGGATGCGGGCGTCGTCGTGGTCACCGAACATGGTGCGCACGATGGCCTCGCCCACGTCGCGCCCACGACCGTAGGAAGGCGAGAGGTGCATGCGAAGGCCCGGGGCGGCGTTGACCTCGATCACCGCACCGCCCTGCTCCTCGAGCGGCAGCGCCACGTTCTCGCACACCACGTCCACACCGCAGATGTCCAGGCCCACGGCGCGCGCGGCGTCCACCACGCGCCGGGCGAGCTCGGGGTGCACCTCGTCGGTCACGTCGGTGGCCGTGCCGCCGGTGCTGAGGTTGGCGTTGTTGCGCAGGAGCACGCGCGCGCCCATCTCCGGCACGTCGTCGGGCACGTAGCCCTGCACGCCCAGGCGCGCCACGGCGATCTCGTCGATGTGGATGCGCGACAGCGTGGTGGCGTGGCCGTCGCGGCGGCGCGGGTCGGCGTTCACCCGGTCCACGAGCTCGCGGATGGTGTGCACGCCGTCGCCGATCACGTGCGGCGGCTCGCGGCGCGCCGCGGCCACCACCGCATCGCCCACCACCAGCAGGCGATGGTCGTGGCCGGGCACGAAGCGCTCCACCAGCGCCTCGTCGGAGTGTTCCATGGCGGCCCGGAAGCCCACCTCGAGGTGCTCGCGGGTGATGATGTTCACGGTGACGCCGCGGCCGTGGTTGCCGTCGCGCGGCTTGATCACCACCGGCGCGCCGAGGCGCTCCATGGCGGCGAGCGCCTCCTCGAAGGTCTCCACCGGCACGCCCTCGGGCACGGGGACGCCGGCGGCGGCCAGCAGCGCCTTGGTGAGTTCCTTGTCCTGGGCGATGGACTCGGCGATGGCGCTGGACACGTCGCTCTCGGCCGCCTGGATGCGCCGCTGGCGGCTGCCCCAGCCGAACTGCACCAGGCTGCCGTCGGTGAGACGCCGGCAGGGGATGCCCCGCGCCAAGGCTGCGTCGACGATCGAGGCCGTGCTCGGGCCCAGCCGGATGTCCTCGTCGAGCTCGCGCAGCCGGCCCAGTGCGCCCTCGAGGTCGAAGGGCCTGTCCTCCAGCGCGGCGGCGTGCAGCTGCAGCGCGAACTCCAGCGCCAGCCGTCCCACGGCCTCCTGGGTGTACTCCACCACCACGCGGTAGATGCCGTCCTCCAGGGCCGGGGCGGTGTGGCTGAAGGTGACGGCGCAACCGGCCTCGGACTGCAGGCGCAGCAGCGTGAACTCGAGCGCGCAGGCCAGCGGCAGGTCGCCGCGGTGGCCCACCGGCCGGATGGGCCCCAGCGCCGGAAACCGCGCGCGCAGCCGAGCCTCGTAGCGCGGCAGGGCGTCGATGGAGCGTTCCTCCGGCGCGAGTTCCACCACCAGCTCCAGTGCCGTGTGGCGCGTCCAGAGGTTGGGGCCGCGCAGGGCGCGGACGCGGGTGACCTCCATGGCCTTCCCCCTCAGCAGGATGCGTCGGCGCCGGTGGCGGCGACCGCGGCGGCGAAGGTCTCCAGCCCGGTGCGGATGAGCTGGGGCGCGAGGCCCAGCGCGAGGCCCGCGGCGGTGGCCGCCAGCACCGGCACGGCACCGTGGGCGCGGAAGGCCGGCAGCGCATCCATGGGTGCGAGCGCCAGCTCCTGCATGCCGTTGGCCACCATGAGCCGGCCATGGCGCACGAGTACCGCCCGGCCGCCCTTCGCGCAGTGTGCCGCCACCTGCTCGCTGAAGGGCCCGGCGGAGAACGGGATCACCGAACCCTTGCTGAGCGAGGCCATCTCCGCCACCACCGGATCGTCGGCGTTCAGCACCGCCGTGCCCGAGGGCAGCACCACGTCCACCTGGGTGCGCAGCACCTTGTAGAGGTCCTCGGCGTCGAGCACGCGGTGCTCGGGCATCAGGTCGCGCGGATCCAGGCCCGTCACCACGCCCACCTGGCACCAGTCGTACGCGAGGCCCTGGATGGCGAGCGTGCGCAGGCTGCTCTCGATGACCGCGGCTTCGAGCGAACGGTTGGTGAGCAGCTTGCGGGCCGCCTCGAAGTGGGTGGCGTCGGCGCGATCCACCCGACGGCCATCGAGACACAGCCCCATGGCGCCAGCGAGCCCGGTGCGCAGGCCGCTCAGCAGCAGGAGGTGTGACACGAGCCGCGCGGTGGGCGTGGTGTCGGTGCTGCCCGCCACGCCGACCACCGGGATGCGGCCATCGTCGCCCTGCGGGAAGAGGTGCGCGACGATCGCCTCACCCACCGGCCGCGCCGGGCCGTTGGAAGGGCGCAGGTGGAACAGCAGGCCGGGCCCGGCGTTGACTTCCACGATGGCGCCGCGCTGGGCTGCCAGCGGGCGCGAGATGTCCTCGGCCACGAGGTCGATGCCGGCGATGTCCAGGCCCACGATGCGCGCGGCCAGCGCCGCCTTGGCGGCCACGTCGGGATGCACCTCGCCGGTGATGTCCACCGACATGTTGCCGTTGCGCTGGATGAGCACCTGCACGCCCTCGGCAGGCACCGACTCGGGGGTCAGGCCCTGGTGCTGCAGGTCGAGCCGCACCATGGAGTCGATGCGCACCGGATTGAGCGGGTGGTCCTGGGTCTCGCCGCGGCGCGGGTCGGAATTGAGCTGGCTGTCGATGAGGGCCGCGATGCTGGAGCGGCCGTCGCCGGTGACGTAGGCCGCCTCGCCGCGCGAGGCCGCCACCATCTTCCCGCCCACCACCAGCAGCCGGTGCTCGCGGCCGGGCACGGCCCGTTCCACCAGCACGCCGCTGCCTTCCCGGATGGCCCCGGCCCAGGCGGCCTCCACCTCGGCCTGCTCGGTCAGGCCGATGAACACGCCACGGCCATGGTTGCCATCGATGGGCTTCACCACCACCGGCGCGTCGATCTCGCGCGCGGCCTCCCAGGCGTCGGCGGCGGACTCCACCACCCGGCCCTCGGGAACGGGCACGCCGCAGGCGCGCAACAGCGAGTTGGTGAGGTTCTTGTCGCGCGAGATCCCCTCGGCGATGGCGCTGGTGCGGTCGGTCTCGGCGGTCCAGATGCGCCGCGCGCGGCTGCCATAGCCGAGCTGCACGAGGTTGCCCTCGTTGAGCCGGATGGCGGGAATGGTGCGGGCCTCGGCGGCGAGCACGATGGCCGCGGTGCTGGGGCCCAGCCAGTGACGGTCGGCCAGCTTGCGTACCCGGCCGATGGCCCCGGCCACGTCGAAGGGCTGGTCGTCCATGGCGGCGAGCACCAGTTCGCGCGCCACGTCCACCGCCGCACGGGTGACCCGGTCGTCGCGGGACGTGACCGCCACCTTGTAGACGCCCCGCGGGCCGGCTTCGCGGGCGCGGCCGAATCCGCCCGGCATGCCGGCCAGCGACTGGATCTCCAGGGTCACGTGCTCGAGCACGTGGGCGGGCCAGGTGCCCTCTCGCAGCCGGCGCAGGAAGCCGCCGCGTTCGCCGTAGCTGCAGCGGTGTTCCTCGAGGCTGGGCAGCCAGGCCTCGAGCCGCTCCGGATAGCCGGGGATGCGATCGGAAGGCCAGTCCTCCAGGTCGCCGATGTCCACGACCATTTCCAGCACGGGATCATAGGACCAGAGGTTGGGACCGCGCAGGTGGGTGGTTTCGAGGATCCGGATGTTCTTGTTCATGGGCTGGGCGGTGCGCCGGCGGAGCAGGTGCGGCGTTGAGGACTGCAGACGCCGTAACGTGCCGCTCCGGCGACGGTTTACACATCCTGTTACAGAATGCGGGGCGCGGTGTAACCTCGTCCCGCCCGGGTGATCGGCCTGCCCCGAAGACGCGCTCCCCGCCCTGTCGCCCCCCCTGCGCCCACCCATGACAACGGAATCCGTCGCACTGCCCGCCGCGTGGCACGCCGCCCTCGCGCCGCGCCTCGCCGCGGGCGAACGGGTGCTGGCGGTGCTGGAAACCGACCTGGACGCCCGGTTGCGTTTCCGGCCGGGCGTGGTGGCGGTCACCGACCGGCAGGTGCTCGCGCTGTCGCCGGACGACGACAACCCCGATGCATGGCCACGAACGCCCACGCTGGCGCTGGTGCTGCGCGACCATGCCGGTGCCGAGGAGCTGGTGCTGACGGACGGCGGGCGCCGGCTGGCCGCGTGGCGCTTCACGCTGGGACGGGGTGCGGCCGCGCAACGGCTGGCGACGGCGCTGTCCGGCGCCACGGCCATCGCCTTCCACGCGCCCGACGCCAACCTGGACGGCACCGGCGACGACACCGCGCCCGCCTCGCTGCACAACCTGCTGCGGCTGTGGCGCTTCGCCCAGCCCTACCGGGGTCAGCTTCTCCTCGGGCTGCTGCTCACCATCGGCGCGACCGCCGCCACGCTCGTCGCGCCCTACCTCACCATGCCGCTGATGGACCGCGTCCTCGTGCCCTGGAGCCGCGGCACACCCATCGACTGGTGGCTGGTGGACCAGCTGCTCGCGGCGCTGCTCGCCTCCGCCCTGTGCGCCTGGGCCCTGGGCTGGGCCCGCACCTACGTGCTGGCTAAGGTGAGCGAGCGCATCGGCGCCGACCTTCGCACCACCACCTACGAGCACCTGATCGGCCTGTCGCTGGACTACTTCGGCGGCCGGCGAACCGGCAACCTCATGTCGCGCATCGGCACCGAGACCGATCGCATCTGCCTGTTCCTCTCCCTTCACCTGCTGGACTTCGTCACCGACGTGCTCATGATCGCCATGACGGCGGCGATCCTGGTGAGCATCGACCCGGGGCTCGCGCTGTTCACGCTGGTGCCCCTGCCCTTCATCGCGTGGCTCATCCACCTGGTGCGCGACCGACTGCGCCGCGGCTTCGAGAAGGTGGACCGCGTGTGGGGCGAGGTGAACAACGTGCTGGCCGACACCATCCCCGGCATCCGCGTGGTGAAGGCCTTCGGCCAGGAACGCCGCGAGGCGGCGCGCTTCCGCGACGCCAACCGCCAGAACCTGGCGGTGAACGACCGCGTGAACTTCACCTGGGCGCTGTTCTCGCCCACGGTGGTGCTGCTCACCGAGGTGGGCCTGCTGATCGTGTGGGCCGACGGCATCTGGCGCGTGTCCCACGACAGCGTCTCCGTAGGCGTGCTCACGGCCTTCCTGGCCTACATCGGGCGCTTCTACACCCGGCTGGATTCCATGAGCCGCATCGTGTCCTTCACCCAGAAGGCCGCGGCCGGCGCGAAGCGCATCTTCGAGGTGCTGGACCACGTCTCGAGCGTGCCCGAGGCCGCGCAACCGGTGCGCGTGGCCGCCGCCCGGGGCCGCATCGAACTGCGCGGCGTGGGCTTCCGCTACGGCAACCGGCGCGTGCTGCACGGCATCGACCTGGTGGTGGAGCCCGGCGAGATGATCGGCCTGGTGGGCCACAGCGGCTCGGGCAAGAGCACGCTGGTGAACCTGATCTGCCGCTTCCACGACGCCTCCGAGGGCGCGATCCTGCTCGACGGCCACGACGTGCGCACCCTCGCGCTGGCCGACTACCGCCGCCAGTTCGGCGTGGTGCTGCAGGAGCCCTTCCTGTTCTTCGGCACCATCGCCGAGAACATCGCCTACGGGCGGCCCGGGGCCACGCGCGCGCAGATCGTGGCCGCCGCGCGGGCCGCCAACGCCCACGAGGCGATCCTGCGCCTGCCGCACGGCTACGACTCGCTGGTGGGCGAGCGCGGCCAGGCGCTCTCGGGCGGCGAGCGCCAGCGCGTGTCCATCGCCCGCGCCCTGCTCACCGACCCGCGCATCCTGGTGCTCGACGAGGCCACCTCCTCGGTGGACACGGAGACCGAGAAGGAGATCCAGAAGGCGCTGGACAACCTGGTGCGCGGCCGCACCACCATCGCCATCGCCCACCGCCTGAGCACCCTGCGCCGCGCCGACCGGCTGGTGGTGCTGGACCGCGGCGAGATCGTGGAGACCGGCACCCACGACGCGCTCATGGCGCGCGAGGGGATCTACTTCCGCCTCTACCAGGCGCAGGCGCGCAACGCCGGCGACTCGCCCGCCGACGGCGTGCCGAGCGCCGGCGAACTCTCGGTGCTGTCCCACCACGAACACGCGAGGCCCTGAGCCGTGTCGCCCGTTCCCTTCACGCTGTCCATCGACGACGACGCGCGGCTGGTGCTGGTCACCGCGGCCGGCGAGCGCCACACCGGCGTGCAGGTGGTGCGCGCCTTCCCCATCTCCGGACCGGAGGAGGGCTTCGCTCTGCTGGATCCGGAGGGCCGCGAGCTCGCGTGGGTGGATCGCCTGGACGAACTGGACCCACCCGCCCGTGCGCTCGCCGAGGCGGCCCTCGCAGGCCGCGAGTTCCTGCCCGAGATCCTGCAGCTGCGCGCCGTGACCGGCCACGCCACGCCCAGCACCTGGAGCGTGCTCACCGACCGCGGCGAGACCCGCTTCGTGCTCGCGGCCGAGGAGGACATCCGCCGGCTCGGGCAGGGCCGGTTCCTGATCTCCGACTCGGCCGGCGTCCAGTACCTGGTGCGCGACGTGGAGAAACTGGATCGCGCGAGCCGGCGGCTCATGGACCGGTTCCTCTGAACGGCGGGATCACCCCGCCGGGCGCGACGCCATGCCCGCCATGATGTTTCCCATGATGCGGACCCGCAGGCTCCGGGGCGCGGTGGCGAGGGCCGCGCCGAGCAGGCGCGAGAGCCAGCCTGGCCGCACCGTGCCGCGGCGACCGAGGGCGAGCAGGATGTCGCGCGCCACGACGTCGGCCTGCATCGCCGCGCCGAACCGCATGCCGGCCCTCGTGGCGAACCCCGTGTGCACGGGGCCTGGCGCCGCAGCGAGCACGTCGACGCCCTTGCCGATCCACTCGGCGCGCAGCCCCTCCGCAAGGCTCTGCGCGTAGGCCTTGGTCGCCGCATAGTTCGCCGCCCAGGGCGTGCCCTGGAACCCCACCAGGGATCCGAGCAGCACCAGGCCACCGCGACCCCGATCGGAGAACCGCCGGCCGAAGTGCAGCGATTGCTCCAGCGCGGCCACGCAGTTCACCCGCACCATCTCCGACTCCACCGCGGGATCCCTCGACAGCGCCGGCCCGGCGGAGCCGAAGCCGGCCGCCGCAACGAGCAGCCCCACGTCCAGCCCCGCGGTGCAATGCGCGAGCCGAGCCTGGCTGTCGCCGAGGGCGAGGTCGAGTTCGACGATGCGGACCTGCACGCCGTGCAGCGCGTCGAGGTGCAGCGCCTCCATGGCGGCCGCACGGCGCGCGACGAGCACGACGTGCAGCCCCGATGAGGCCAGCAGCACCGCGATCTCGCGGCCGATGCCGCTCGACGCACCCGTGACCACCGCCCACGGGCCGTAGCGCTCCTTCAGGCGGCGGCGCTCCGACTCCGCCAGGACCAGACCACCCTCGGCGGCCATCAATCGACCCGGATGTCGAGTTGCACGTCGCGACCATCCGAGACCCTGAATGCCGCCTCGTCGAACTTCGGCGCACGCAACTTCGGGCGCACGTTGTTCGACACGCCCCACGCCTCGGTGGGGATGCCCATGAAGTTCGTGTCCACCACGCCGTTGCCATTCAGGTCGTGGGACACGGCGATGGCGTAGGTGCCGTCGGCCACGTCCGCGAAACGGCACTCCACCTGGCCGCTGCCGGCCGGATGCCACACGGCGCGGGCGCCAGAGGAGTCCATGGGAAAGCCCTTTGCATTGGCGAACAGCGAGCAGCCCACGCGGCCGGCGCCGGCCTTGGGGCCGGTGACGGTGACGCGAGCCACCACTTCCGCGGCGGTGGAGGGCAGGGACAGGGCGGCCAGGCCCGCGGCGGCGGCCGCGACGAGGGTGAGGCGATGCAGGCGCATGGAGAGCTCCCGAGGGATCAGAGGTTGTACTGGAGCTCGGCGAAGGCCGTGCTCAGGTCACGCAGGCTGCCGAAGAAGGAATCGGCCGGCCCGCGATACAGGTCGCCGCCCAGCGACACGCGCACGCGGTCGTTGACGGCATAGCGCACCCGCGGCCGCAGCAGCCAGTCGCCACGGGCGAACCAGGCGATGCCGCTCACCTCGGCCTCGAGGGTGTCGTTCCACCACTTCTTCGCCACGCGCACCGTGGCGCCGGCCTGCTCGGGATCGCGCTGGTTGGACAGCAGCGCCTGGCGCAGCGCCAGCTCGCGCAGCGGCGGCGCCACGGCGAGCGGGTCCTCCCACGCGACGATGCGCCGGTAGAGCAGCTGGACGTTCACGTTCAGCTCGCCGTCGAAGCCTCGATCACCGCCGAGCACGGCATACAGGAAGGAATTGCGCGTGAAGGGATCGGTGCCCGCGTTGTCGCCCGTGCGGGTGAGGGCCACTTCGCCGCGCAGGCCGTAGCGCCCCACGGTGGTGGCCGCGTCGGCGCCGAGCATCTGGATTCGGGTGTGGGTCAGCCCGATGCGCGCGCCGGACGCGGACAGCAGCTCGGGCCGCAGGTCCGGCTGGCGCTCGTAGCCGTCGAAGAACGACAACGACCAGTCCACCCGGTCGCCGCTGCGCTCGGCACGCACTGCCCACTGGCGCGCCGCATCGGAGGGATCGCGCGGCACGAAGCTCACGCCCGGCTGGGGCGGCAGGGGCAGGGTGCTGGAGCGGAACTCGGGCAGCCACAGCGCCGACAGCCGCAGGGCGTCGCGATTCCACGTGGTGCGCAGCGTGCCCACGCCGGTCTTCTGGTCCTCGTCCAGGGGCGTGAGCAGCGTGAAGTTGCGCGCCGGCAGCACGTCGGTGGGATTGACCGAGTCGGCACGGCCCCAGACGATGAGCTGGCGGCCCGCGGCGAAGTCCCAGTCGCCGCGCGAGCCGGCCAGGTAGGCCTCGCGCACGTCGGAGCTGCCGGCGCGCGAGTCGAAGCGGCTGTCGCTGCGGGCCCAGGCGTCGATCACCGCCTTGCCGCTCTCGCCCAGGCCGGCCTTGCCGAACAGCCACGCGCTGGCGGAGTTGACGCCCGTGTCGCCGTCGAGGCGGCGCGATCGGCTCCAGGCGGAGGCGCGCAGCGACAGGTCGGCGCGGTCGAGGCGCACGAAGCGCTCGCGCTGCGCATCGCCCGGCGCGCCGCCGGCGGCCGGCGTGGGGCCCTCCTGGGCCTGGGCCGTCGCCAGGGCCGCGGCGCCGAGCGCGAGCGCCCCCAGCACCCGGGCGCGCAGCCTCACGACTCGCGCTCCAGCGCCCGCGCCGTGAAGGTGTCCTCGGGCACGCCCTGGTTCACCTCATAGCGCTCGAACTCGATGATGGTGCGGCGGTTCTCGAGCACGTTCTGCGCCTCGAGCTTCATGGCCACCCACTTGCCGTTCTTCGGGTCCACGTTGCGGTGGTCGCGCAGCAGGATCACCTTGGCGAGGGTGCCCGAGGCATCGTAGGACTCGGCGCGCACGGCGGCGAAGTTGTCCTTGCGGATCCAGCCCACGCGCCTCGAGTTCCCGCTGTCCTCGCGCACCTGGGCGGTCTTCGGCAGCGACTCGATCACCCAGCAGTCGAACCCGTCCTGCTTCTCCTCGCGCAGGATGCGGTGGGTCCAGTCCGACACCCGGTAGCCGATCGCGTCGCCGTAGGAGAAATCGGTGCCCACGAAGCTGTCCTTCTTGTTGGACGACACCAGCCGGCGAACCTTCTTGAGCGCCGGCAGGTAGATCCAGATGTCGTCGTCGCGGCCGGGCTCGCTGTTCTCGATGGTGAGCGTCACGGTGCCGCGCACGTCCGCCGGCGAGAGGAAGCGCACCAGGCTGCGGTTGTCCAGGGTGCCGGCCTTGAGCTTCGAGCGCCCCTGGGTCTTGCGCACGCGCTCCTGGCCGTTGGGCGACACCAGACGGAAGGTGGCTTCGGTCACCGAGTCCGCCACCTTCGCCACGGCGAAGTTGCGGGTCATGATGTCCTCGGCGCTCGGCGCCTGGGCATGCGCCTCGGGCACCGGCACTGCCGTGGCCGCGAAGGCGGCCAGCACCAGCAGCGCCGTGGCACGCCGCGCCGCCGAGGGCACGCCACCGGCGGCGGCGCCGAACACGAAGCGCGGCCGCAGCCGGAACACCAGCGCGGGCAGCAGAGTGAGGGCGGCGATGGAACTCACCAGCATGGCCGTGGCGATGAGGAAGCCCATGTAGAAGTGGATCCAGAAGCCCCACGACAGCATGAGCAGCCCGAAGCCCCCTGCCACGGCGGTGGACACGAACAGCGTGGCCTTGCCGGCCGCACCGAAGGCCTTGCGCAGCGCCTGTTCCTCGTCGCCGCCGCGCCGCAGCTCCTCGCGCATGCGGTAGACCATGTAGATGCCGTAGTCGGCGCCGATGCCCACCGCCATGGCCGACACCAGCGCGGTCCCGATCTGCAGCGGGATGCCGGTCAGGCCCATGATCCCGAAGTTCGCCAGCACCGCGGCCAGCACCGGCATCAGGATCAGCAGGCCTGCGGCGAGCGAGCGGAACACCACGCTGGTGATCAGCAGCACCGCGGCCATGATCTGGAGGATGTTGAGAGCCTTCTCCTCCACCATGGTCTCGGTGAGCGCCACGGTGGCGGCGGTGCCGCCTCCCACGGCGATCTCCACCTCGGGGCCGAAGGCGGTGCGCGAGAACTCGCGCACGCGGCGGATCAGGTCCTCGGAGTAGGCGGTGGCGTCGGTCTTCACGAACACCGTCACCAGGCCGTTGCGGTAGTTCGTGTCCACGTAGCTGTCGAAGTCACCGGGGTCGCCGGAACTCGCGTAGAGCAGCAGGTACTGGGCGACGAGCTCCGCGCTGTCCGGTATGGCGTCGAAGCCCGGCGCGTCGCCGTTCATGGCGCGGTGCATGCGGCGCACGAAGTCCGCCAGCGAAAGGCTGCGGCCCACCATGGGATCGGCGTCGAGCATCTCCTGCAGCCGTTGCATGCCCCGGAGCACCGCGGGCTGCTTGAGCGCGTCGTCCTCCCGGCCCTTGACCAGCACGTAGAGGGTGTTGGTGCCGGCCATGCGCTCGTTGAGGCGGCTGTCCTGCAGCTTCTGCGGAAGGCTGCCGTAGAAGTAGCCCTTCTGGGAGTTGTCCACGCGAAGCTGGGTGGCGCCGGCCACGGCCACGACCGCCGCGACCGCGGCCACCGCGAACACCCGGCCCGGCCGGTGCCACGCCAGCGCGAAAGCGCGATCGGTGATCCGGCTCCACAGGGTGGGCATGCGTTCGCGCTCGAGCTCGCGCCGCCCCGGGGCGGGCAGCACCGATCGCAGCGCCGGGATCAGGGTGAGCTCGAGCACCAGCGCGCTCACGATGCCCGCCGCGGTGAACAGCCCGAACACCTGGATTGACTTGATCTCGAACACCACCAGCGACACGAAGCCCGCCGCGGCCACGCCACCGGCCACCAGCATCACCGGCCCGATGCGCGAGAGCGAGCGCACCACCGCCTCGCGGCTGCGCGCCCTGGGGTCCTGCGCCGGGTCCTCGCCCTCCAGTGCCGCGTACTCCTCGTAGTAGCGCTTGAGGATCTGCACCGCGTGCCCCGCCGCGATGGCCAGGATCAGGATGGGCGTGGAGGCGTTGAAGACGTCGAAGGGCTGGCGCGCCAGGCCGAGCATGCCCAGCGCCCACACCACCGCCAGCAGGGCGGTGACCAGCGGCAGCACCAGCGCCTGCACGGTGCGGAAGGCCTCGTAGTGGATCAGGCCGATCACCAGCACCGCCAGCGGGAACAGGAAGGCCATGCGCTCGGAGAACTTCTCCAGCAGCGCCAGGAACACCGGCAGGCCGCCCACGTCGATCTGCACCGTGGGGTCGGCGTGCTTCGCCACGGTCTCGCGCACCTGGCGCTCGATGGCGGCGAAGCCGCCCGGGATCTTCTGGAACTCCGCCACCACCTGGGCGGTGCGGCCGTCCGCGGACACCAGGATGTCGGTGTAGACCGGGTTGGCGGCCAGCCCGGTGCGCAGGCCCTCGAGCGCTGCCGGGCCGCTGCCCAGCAGCGGCTTCACCACCATGCCCTCGTCGTTGCCGGTGATGCTCTTGGCCTTGCGCGCGGAGATGCTGTTGACGTTGGCACGCACCGCGCCGGGCAGGCGCAGCACGTCGTCGGTGAGCGCGCGGACCCGCTCGGCCACGCCATTGGCGTAGACGCTGCCCTCGACGGCGTGCACGCCGATCACCACGGTGAAGCGGTTGCCGAACAGCGCCTCGATGCGGTTGGTGGTGGAGATGAGCGGATGGCTCTGCGGAAGGATGTCGTCCGGGTCCACCACCACCGAGAGCTGGCGGGTCTGGGCGGCGAGCAGCAGCGTGGCCAGCGCCACGAGCAGCATCACGACAAGGCGGTGGCGCACCACCGTGCGCAGGTAGCGTTCGAGCATGGACGTCTCCGGCCGCGCGGCGGCGCTGGGAAGGGTTTAAGTTGACAACGTCTACATCGGGCGCCATTCTCGGGACCTGATGTTGCTGTTGTCAACATTTTTATGTTCCCCGGAGTCCGAGCCCCGTCCGGACGGCAAGGCTTGCATCGGCGAGCGCGCCGCCGGAGACTTGCGCGCCTCCCCTGCCACCGCCGACAAGAGCCCCCCGAGGGATGCCCCTGCCCGCCAAGCCCCCCGCCCGCCCCGCCGCCCGCAAGCGCAAGCCCGCGGCGGCGCCCTACCACCACGGCAACCTGCGCGAGGCGCTGCTGGAAGCGGGGCTGGAACTGCTGCGCGACCACGGCGCCGAGTCGCTCGGCCTGCGCGAACTGGCCCGCCAGGCCGGCGTGAGCCGCACCGCCCCCTACCGCCACTTCGAGAACAAGGAAGCGCTCATCGCGGCCATCGCCGAACAGGGCTTCCTGCGCTTGCAGGCCTACCTGGACGACGCGCGCACGCGCGAGGGATCGGACATCGAGCGCTGGTTCCTGGAAGCGGGCCGGCAGTACATCCGCTTCGCCGCGGACAGCCCGGAGCACCTGAAGGTGATGTTCGGGCCCTACATCACCTACGACCCGGAGCTGCACGCCCGCCTGCACGCCGTGGGCGAGGCCACCTTCGGCCGGCTGGTGGAGCTGGTGGTGCACGCCCAGCAGGCCGGCCTGGTGCGGGCCGGCGACCCCATCAACGTCTCGCTGTCGGTGTGGTCGCTGGTGCACGGCTTCGCGATGCTGCTGGTCCACAACCGGCTCGACTTCCTGCAGCTCGATCCGGCGCGCATCGCGGCGCTCGGGGAACAGGCCGCGCACGATGCGCTCGCCGCGGTGCGCGCCGCGCCACCGGGCCGGCGCAAATGAAGGGTGGCCGCGGCCACCTCCATCCGTCCGGGGGAACACCATGAAGGTCACGCGCATCGAGACGCTGTCCTGCGACGCAGGATGGCGCAACTACCACTTCGTGAAGCTCTCCACCGACGCGGGCATCACCGGCTGGAGCGAGTTCGACGAGGGCTTCGGCGCGCCGGGCGTGGGTGCCGTGATCGAGCGGCTCGCCGCGCGCGTGACGGGCCAGCCCGTGGGCGCCCACGAGCGCATCTTCGCCGACCTGCTGTGCGCCACCCGGCCCGCCGCCGGCGGCGTGGTGGGCCTGGCGGTGGCGGCCATCGAGAACGCGCTGCTCGACGCCAAGGCCAAGGCCCTGGGCGTGCCCGTGGTGGACCTCCTGGGCGGCAAGGTGCGCGATCGCATCCGCGTGTACTGGTCGCACTGCGCCACCTGGCGCATCAACCACCCCACGCACTACCCGCCCGCCATCACCGACCTCGAGGGCGTGCGCGCCCTCGGGCGCGAGGTGCGCGAGCGCGGCTTCACGGCGCTCAAGACCAACCTGTTCACCTACGACGCCGACGGGCGCAACCCGCGCGGCTGGCGGCCCGGCTTCGGCGTGCCCTTCGAGCCGGCGCGCAACGTGGAGCGCGGCCTGCTGCGCGACCTGGTGCGCCACCTCGAGGCGCTGCGCGAGGGCGCCGGGCCGGACGTGGACATCCTGCTGGACCTCAACTTCAACGCCACCACCGAGGGCTACCTGAAGATCCTGCGGGCCATCGCCCACCTGGACATCTTCTGGGTGGAGATCGACATCCGCAATCCGGCCGCGCTGGCCCACATCCGCCGCGCGAGCCCGCACCCGATCAGCTCCTGCGAGACCCTGATCGGCCTGCGCGAGTTCCTGCCCTACTTCCGCGAGCAGGCCATGGACGTGGCCATCGTGGACGTGCCCTGGAACGGCGCCTGGCAGTCCA
>CAZXJW010000058.1:0-14313 GCA_964641005.1 uncultured Rhodocyclaceae bacterium | reverse complement strand
GCACCCTGTCGTGGCCGGTCATGGCCCAGGGGCCGATGCCGCCAGGGCGGTGGCATCATCCGCCCCTTCCCGTCCAGGCCTCGATTCCATGTCCGCCGTTCCCCGCTGGACGCTGCACTCCGCCGCGCCCGCCACCGCCCTGCGCGAGCAGGGCTTCGTCGTCCTGCCCCCGGCCCAGTTCGCCGGCGTCACGGGCGTGCCGCTTTCCACGCTCGAGTCCTGGCCCGCCCGCTGGAACGCCCTGCCCGCGGACACCTTCCTGCGCGACGGCGGCGCCTACCGCTTCCGCCGCCACTCGAGCTTCGTGCACGACACCGCGACCGACGCGGTGGAGCAGGTACCCCATCGTGCCCACTGGCAACCCACCTCCTACAACGCCCTGCACGGCGGAATCGAGCGCTGGTTCGAGCCCATGGAGCCCGGCATCGCGCAGCAACCCGCGTGGCTGGAGCTGCTCGCCGGCCTGGGGCGCCTGTTCGCGCAGGCCGCGGCCGCGCCGCGCTGGCACATCGAGGCGCACCAGTTCCGCATCGACACGGCCTCGGGCGTGGGGCGGCCCACGCCCGAGGGCGCGCACCGTGACGGCGTGGACTTCGTGGCGGTGGTGCTGGTGGATCGTCGCGACGTGCGCGGCGGCGAGACACGGGTCTTCGACGCCGCCGGCCCGCACGGCATCCGCTTCGTGCTCACCGAGCCCTGGACCGCCGTGCTGCTGGACGACGCCCGCGTGATCCACGAGACCACGCCCATCCAGCCCGACGCGCCCGGCGGGCACCGCGACACCCTGGTGCTCACCTACCGCCGCGACGGCTTCCAGGATCCGGTGCGCGCGTGACCCCGGCGCCGGAAGCGGACGACGGCCGGCTGTTCGCCCCGGCCACCCAGCGCAACCGCGATCCCATCCTCGCGGTGCTCGAACCGCTGCTGGGCAAAGGCACGGTCCTCGAAGTGGCGAGCGGCACGGGCGAACACGCCACGTGGCTCGCCTCGCGCCTGCCCAGCGTCCGGTTCCAGCCCTCCGATCCCGAACCCGCCCACCGCGCCAGCATCACCGCCTGGACCCGGGCGCTGGGCGTGTCGAACGTGGCGCCGCCCCTGGACCTGGATGCCCGCGCCGCGACCTGGCCATTGCCGCCGGAGGTGCGCGAGCAACTGCGTGCCGTGCTGTGCATCAACATGATCCACATCGCCCCCTGGGAAGCCACCCGGGGCCTGATGCGCAACGCCGCGGCGGTCCTGCCGCCGGGTGGACTGCTCTATCTCTACGGCCCTTTCCGCCGCCAGGGCAGGCACACCGCGCCCAGCAACGCCGAGTTCGACGAGGGCCTCCGCGCCCGCGATCCGTCCTGGGGCGTGCGCGACCTCGAGGCCGTGGAGGAACTGGCGCGTGCCGAGGGGCTGTCCACCGAGTCCGTGGTGGCGATGCCCGCCAACAACCTCTCGGTGCTGCTGCGCCGCGCCTGAGACGGCACCACCCGATCACCGGAGAAGAAACATGCGCTACGAGCTGTTCTACTGGCCCGGCATCCAGGGTCGCGGCGAGTTCATCCGCCTCGCCCTCGAGGCGGCCGGTGCCGAGTACGACGACGTGGCGCGCATGAGCGGCCGCGGTCGGGGCATCGCCGCCATGACCAGGCTCATGCAGGGCGGGGCCGGCGCCCATGCGCCCTTCGCACCGCCCTTCCTGCGCCACGGCAAGGTGCTGGTGGCGCAGACCGCGCTGGTGCTGCACTACCTCGGCCCGCGCCTGAAGCTGGTGCCCGCCGCCGAGGACGCGCGCCGCTGGGCGCACCAGGTGCAGCTCACCATCGCCGACTTCGTCACCGAGGTCCACGACACCCATCACCCCGTTTCCGTGGAGCTCTACTACGAGGACCAGAAGCGCGAGGCGAAGCGGCGCACCGCCGCATTCCTGGAGCACCGCCTGCCCAAGTACCTGGGCTGGCTGGAGTCGCAGCTCGACCCTGGCCGGCGCTGGTTCCTGGGCAGCCGGCTCTCCTACCTCGACCTGTCCCTGTTCCAGGTCGTGGAGGGCATGCGCCACGCCTTTCCCCGCGCGATGCAGCGCGCCGAGCGGCAACTGCCCTCGATGCGTGCCCTGCACGACCGGGTCGCCGAACTGCCGCGCGTGGCCGGGTACCTCGCCTCGCCGCGCCGCATCCCCTTCAACGAGAACGGCATCTTCCGCCACTACCGCGAACTGGACGCCTGAGTTCCGTGGCCACGCGCCCCATCGACCGCGAACAGCTGGCGGCGGATGCCGTGCGGCAGGCGGTGCGTGCGGCAGGCCACGGCCACCTGCTGCTTTCCGATGCGCAGCTCGAGGCCTCCCGGGGGGCCGCGCTGGCGGGCCGCGATCCGCGCGAGTCCGTGTGGGTTTTCGGCTACGGATCGCTGGTGTGGAGCCCGATGCTGCGCGCGGCGCGACGGCTGCCGGCGCGGGTGCACGGCTGGCACCGCGGCTTCTACCTGCGCTCATCCATCAATCGCGGCACGCCCGAGCAGCCGGGCCTGGTGCTGGCGCTGGACCGGGGCGGGGCCTGCGGCGGGATTGCCATGCGGCTGCAGCGCGCCACCCGGGACGATGATCTCGCGCTGCTGTGGCGCCGGGAAATGGTGACCGGCGCCTACCGGCCGCAGTGGGTCCGCGCGCACACGTCCGCGGGCGTGGTGGATGCGCTCGCCTTCGTGGTGGAGCGCTCGCACCCCTCCTACGCGGGACGGCTGGACGACGACGCCATCCTCGCCCTGGTGCGGCACGCCCGCGGGCACTTCGGTCCCTGCAGCGAGTACCTGCTCGAAACGGCAGCGAGCCTGGAGCGCCACGGCATCGCCGACGCCAGGCTGTCTCGCCTGGCGCGTCGGCTGACCGCCTCGACCTGACCCTCAGGCGGGCGCGAGCCTGCCCCCGGGCCCCATGCCACGGGCGCGGTGCAGCAGGAAGGCCGCGATGGCGAGGTTGAGCACGTTCCAGCCGATGCCGTTCAGGAACGCCGCCGCGTAGCTGCCCGTGAGGTCGAAGATCGCGCCCGACATCCAGCCCCCGAGCGCCATGCCGAACAGGGTGGAGGTGATGATCATCGCCACTCGCGTGCCGGCCTCGGCGGCCGGGAAATGCTCGCGCACGATGATGGCGTAGGAGGGCACGATGCCGCCCTGGAACAGCCCGAACAGCGCCGCCACCAGCGTGAGCGACACAGGTCCCTGGGCCGGCAGGAACAGGATCAGCGCCAGGCACTGCAGCCCCGAGCCCACGATCAGGGTGCGCAGGCCGCCGATGCGGTCGGAGATCAGCCCGAAGCCCAGCCGGCTCACCACGCCGCAGGCCAGCATCACCGACAGCAGCTGCGCGCCGCGCGCCGGCCCGTACCCCAGGTCGGCGCAGTAGGCCACCATGTGCACCTGGGGCATGGACATGGCCACGCAGCAGCCGAAGCCTGCCACCACCAGCAGGAACTGCAGCGTGGCCGGCGCCATGCCCAGCGGCCGTGGGCCCGCCGGCGCGGCATCGCGCGCGGCCGCGCCGGCCGTGGCATGGGGCGGCCGGCGGCGCAGCACCAGGCTCACGGGCAACATCACCGCGAGGCAGAACACCCCCACCCACACGTGGGTCTGTCGCCAGCCCACCGACTCGATGAAGTGCTGCAGCACCGGCGGCCAGAGCGCGCCGGCGAAATAGTTGCCGCTCGCGCAGATGCCCACCGCGAGCCCGCGGCGCCGCTCGAACCAGTGGGAAGTGTCGGCGATGAGCGGGCTGAAGGTGGCCGAGGCGCCCGCCGCCAGCAGCAGGCCCTGCACCAGCGCGAACTGCAGCAGGCTGCCGGAGGCCGCGGCCAGCGGATAGCCCACGCCCAGGCAGAGGATGCCGATCACCACGGGCACCACGATGCCGAAGCGGTCCGACAGCCGCCCCATGGCCAGCCCCGCGAAGCCCACGCCCACCATGGTGGCGGCGTAAGGCAGGGAAGCCGCGCCGCGCGCCACGCCGAACTCCGCCTGGATGGCCGGCAGCGACACCACCACCGACCACATGCCCACGCCGCCGCAGGTCACCAGCAGCAGCGTGCAGGCGAGCCGCCACCAGGCGTAGGAGGAGTCCACGCCCGCGTTGTCGTGGAGGGCGACGCTCATGAGGCCGCCCCGTTCGCCACGCGCTGCGGCGTGCGTGCCTGAGAGCGGCCCGGTGCGCCCAAGCGCAATTGCGCGGAATCCATCATGCGCGATTGTCGCACGCGCTCCGTGCCCGGCCCCGTCATGGAAGTCCGCGGCCGCGGCACCGCGCCGTGCTACCGTCGCGGCGTCCACCCGCTGCCCGACTCCGTCCTTGGAACGCTACGACTTCGCCGTCATCGGCGCCGGCATCGCCGGCGCCTCGGCCGCGCACGAACTCGCCACCCGTGCCCGCGTGATCGTGCTCGAACGCGAGTCGCAGCCCGGCTACCACACCACCGGTCGCTCGGCCGCGCTCTACACCGAGACCTACGGCAACGCCGCCATGCGCGCCCTCACCACCGCGAGCAAGGCCTTCTACCTGCACCCTCCGGCCGGTTTCGCCGACGGCCCGCTGCTCACGCCGCGCGGCACGCTGCTGGTGGCCGCCAGCGGCGGGCTCGCCGCACTCGAGGCCACGCGCGAGGCCTGCGCCCGCCTGGTGGACAACCTCGAATGGTGGGACCCGGCGAGGGTAAGGGCACGGGTGCCGGTGTTCGCAGAGGGCCAGGTGGCCGCAGGCCTGTTCGAGCCCGACGCCATGGACATCGAGGTGCACCGCCTCCACCAGGGCTACCTGCGCGGCCTGCGCGCCCGCGGCGGCGAACTGCGCTGCGACTCACCCGTCACCGGACTGCAACGCGAGGGGTCCGGCTGGCGAATCGCGACGCCGGCCGGCGAGATCGCCGCGGCCGTGGTGGTGAACGCGGCCGGCGCCTGGGCCGACGAACTCGCCGCGCTGGCGGGCGCCGTGCCCGTGGGCCTGGTGCCCATGCGTCGCACGGCCATCACCTTCGACCCCCCGGCCGGCACGGACATCCACCACTGGCCGGCCGTGATCGACGTGGACGAGCAGTGGTACTTCAAGCCCGACGCGGGCCGGCTGCTCGCCTCGCCCGCCGACGAGACGCCCTCGCCGCCCTGCGACGCACAGCCCGACGAGTACGACATCGCGGTGCTCGTGGACCGCATCACCACCGCCACGACTCTGGCTGTCCCGGCCATCCGCTCGCGCTGGGCAGGATTGCGCTCCTTCGTGGCCGACCGCACGGTGGTGGCCGGCTATGACCCCCGGTTGCCGGGCTTCTTCTGGCTCGCCGCCCAGGGCGGCTACGGCATCCAGACCGCGCCGGCCATGGGACGCACCGCGGCTGCCCTCGCGCTGCGCGACCCGATTCCACCGGACGTGCGTGACCTCGGCATCGAAGCCGCCACCCTCGCACCGGACCGCCCCTCGCTGGCCCCATCCTGAGCACACCCGCCACCGGATGCTTCCGCGCCCGGTCAAGCCTTCACCGCCGCAGTCCGCGTAATCGCACCGGCGCCTTGCAACGTTGTGGAATCGTCCCCACGTCCCGTGGAACCCGCGGCACTTTCCGCGCTCCGAAGAACACGCAACCAGGAACTCCTGCCGCCATGGCCGACCTGCCCCAGTGGGCTTTTCCCGAGACCATGCAGCCCGAAGCCGCCGTGCTCGGGCCAGGTCTCGAACGCGCCCTCGGCGCGGCCGTGCTGCTCAAGAGCGAAGTGCCCCAGGAAGCCTTCACGGCCGAGATCCTGGGCACCGAGCGCGTGGGCAACGGCATCGTCATCGGCCCCCGCGGCCTGGTGCTCACCATCGGCTACCTGGTCACCGAGGCCACCTCCATCTGGCTCACCACCGCCGGCGGTGCGGTCATGGAGGCCACGCCCCTGGCCTACGACTTCGCCACCGGCTTCGGCCTGGTGCAGCCGCTGGGTCGGCTGGACGTGGACCCCGTGCCGCGCGGCCAGGCGGCGGACGTGTCCGCCGGCGCGGAGGTGTTCGTGATCGGCCACGGCGGCCGCTCCCATTCGCTCAAGGCGGAGGTGTTCGCGGCGCGTGAGTTCGCAGGCTACTGGGAGTACGTGCTCGACCGGGCGCTGCTCACCACCCCTGCCCATCCGCAGTGGGGCGGCACGGGCCTGTTCGACCGCGACGGCCGCCTGCTGGGCATCGGCTCGCTGCTGGTGCAGGAGCAGGATCCCGAGGCCGATCGCACCGTCCAGGGCAACCTGTTCGTGCCCATCGACCTGCTCGAACCCATCCTCGAGGACCTCCTCACCCACGGCCAGAGCCTGCGTCCGGCGCGGCCCTGGCTGGGCATGTACACCGCCGACTCCGAGGGCAAGCTGGTGGTGGGCAGCGTGGCGCCCGAGGGGCCGGCGGCGCGCGCGGGCGTGGAGGAAGGCGACGTGGTGGTGGAGGTGGCCGGACGGCGCCCCACCGGGCTCGCCGACCTGTTCCGCCGCATCTGGGCGCTCGGCCCGGCCGGCGTGGACGTGCCCCTCACCCTCACCCGCGACAACAGCCTGGTGCGCCTGACGGTGCGCTCGGGCGACCGCGGCGACTTCCTGCTCAAGCCCCGGCTGCACTGAACCCGCCGGGGGCGTTCGCGAGGCGCGCCCGTCGCGGGTACCGGCGTCACGCGACGGTCAAGGGCCCGCGATTCACACCACGGCCAGCGGCCCGGGCTCACTGGGCGGCGGGAAGGCCGCGTCGATCTCTGCCAGGTCGGCGGCGGTGAAGCGCGCCGGCGGCAGGGTGAAGTTCTCGCGCACGTGCTCCGGCTTCACCGCCTTGGGGATCGCGATCACGCCGGGCTCCCGCAGCAGCCACGCGAGCGCGGCCTGGGCCGCGCTCATGCCGTGGCGCGCGCCCACCCGGCGCAATGCGCCGTCGCGCGCCAGCGAGCCCTGGTCGATGGGGCAGTAGGCCATGAGCGGCATGCCCCGCTCGCGCATCCAGGGCAGCAGGTCGAACTCCGGGCCGCGCTCGCCGGCCGAGTAGTACACCTGGTTCGAGGCGCACTCGCCTCCGCCGGGCACCCGCCAGAGCTTCTCCAGGTCGCGAGCGTCGAAGTTGCTCACGCCCCAGTGGCGGATGCGGCCGGCGGCGCGCAGCGCCTCGAAGGCGTCCACGGTCTGGGACAGGGCGTGCGAGCCCTTCCAGTGCAGCAGGTAGAGGTCGATCACGTCCAGGCCCAGGCGCTTCAGGCTGCGCTCGCAGGCCGTGGGGGTGCCCGTGCGGCTTGCGTTGTGCGGGTAGATCTTGGTGACCACGAACAGCTCCTCGCGCCTGAGCGTCCCGGCCGCGAAGGCCTCGGCCAGCGCCGCGCCCACCACCTCCTCGGCGCCGCCGTCGCCGTACATCTCCGCGGTGTCGATCAGGCGGCAGCCCAGCTCCAGGGCGAGGCGCACGGCGGCCACCTCGCGGCGCCGCGCCGAGCTGCTCTCGCCCATGCGCCAGGTGCCCAGGCCGAGCGCGGGCACGGTCTCTCCGGATGGCAGGGTGACGGTTCGCGCGGTCATCGAGGCGAGCGGGGGGCGGCGCGTCGGCGCTTCATCGCCGCTGCAGCATCTCGCTGATGCGTCCGGCCGCCGCCAGCAGCGGTGGCAGGAAGCGCTTCACCATCTGCGGGGCCGGCGTGCGGTTGGCCTGTCCGCTCACGTTCATGGCCGCGATGATGCGCCCGTTGCGGTCGCGGATGGGAGCGCTGATGGAAACCAGGCCCTCCTCGAGTTCCTGGTTGACCATGGCCCAGCCCTTCTCGCGCACGTCCGCCACCAGCCCGCGCAGTTCGACGCGGTCGGTGACGGTTCGGCCGGTGCGCGGCTGAAGGTCGGACTTGCGCAGGACCGCGTCCACTTCCGCGTCGGACAGGTCCGACAGCAGCACCCGCCCCATGGAGGTACAGAACGCCGGCAGGCGGCTGCCGATGCCCAGGCTCACGGACATGATCTTGGAGGTGGGGATGCGCAGCACGTACACGATGTCGGCGCCGTCCAGCACGCTCGCCGAGCACGACTCGTGGACTTCGTTGACCAGTTCCTCCATCACCGGCTCGGCCAGGTTCCAGAAGGGCATGGAAGACAGGTAGGAGAAGCCGAGGTCGAGGATGCGCGGCGTGAGGCGGAACTGGCGCGCGTCCGAGGCCACGTAGCCCAGCTGCTGCAGGGTGAGCAGGATGCGGCGCGCGCCGGCGCGAGTGAGGCCGGTTGCGGCCGCCACTTCCGACAGGGTCATGGCCGGGCGCTCGGCGGTGAAGGCGCGGATCACGGCCAGCCCGCGGGCGAAGGACTGCACGTAACCGTCGCCCGGGCGCGGATCGGCTTCGGCTTCCTCGGCGATGGCTGCTTCCTGCTGCGGGGCGCCGGTCTCCACGCTCCCTCCTCCTGGTTCGATCATGGCCGAAGCATGCCGGACGTTCGCTATTCGAACAAGAGTTCGTGGTGCGAAAAAAGGGTTGACGCGGTTTTCGGGAGGCGCCTAGACTGAGTTCAACAATAGAACAGATGTTCGTCATTCGAACGCCGTGCCGGGCACGATTCCCGGCTCGCGCGCTTCGGTTGCCGGGCACGCCATCGGGCCCGCCCCCACGCCGGGGCGCGCCATCGGAAACGCCCGCGGGCCCACCCGCGGCAACTCTTGGAGGAGTCCAGCATGTCGCAGTACACGACCGCCTTCGGCTCGCTCTCGAGCTTCGAGAAGGGCACGCTCAGCATCATCAACGACAACCCCAAGTACTACTGCTACTCCAACGTCTTCGAGGTGGCCTCGAAGGCGAAGCCGTGGGAGAAGGTGGCCGTTGCGAAGAACCTCGAGTACGTGATCGAGGCGATCCGCGCCGAGGGCACCTCCGACTGGTACGCCGCCACCCACGACGAGTTCGTGGTATCCCTGGACGGCGAGGTGACGGTGTCCTTCATCGAGCTGGCCGACGCGGGCGCACTGGCCGCGAAGGATGGCACCCAGCGCCTGTCCGGCACGCCGGCCGGGAAGAAGATGGGGCGCATCCACCTCAAGAAAGGACACCAGGCCCTGCTGCCCAAGGGCGCGGCCTACCAGTTCAGCGCCGCCCGGGCCTCGGTGATGATCCAGCAGACCATCGCCGGCGACCTCACGGTCCAGAAGTGGGCCGAGATCTGCACCCACTGACCGACACGACAGGAGACCGCCATGGCAATGCTCGACACCGCCGCCCCCAAGGCCGCCGCCAAGTCCCCCTTCGAAGTGAAGGCCAGCGCCGCCGACCCGAAGACCGGTTACCGCGCCTTCGAACTGGGCCAGTTCCGCTTCGAACGTGACGAGTACTTCGTCACCATCCACTGGCCCACGAAGCAGGGCCCCATGCAGCACCGCATGTCCGCCGACGCCTTCCTGCGTGCGCTGATGCGCGACGTGGCGTGGGGGTTCTTCTACGGCCTGGTGAACTTCGACGCCATGTTCGGCAGCCGCAACCTCTACGGCCGGGTGGAGTTCTTCGCCGGCCGCTACAACGAGGCCTACCACAAGGCCGGCCTGTCCTGGGTGGAGGAGTTCGACTCCCCCTCGGCCATGGCCACCTGCAAGGCCATGCTGCGCGACTGGTGCAACAACGGCTTCGACCCCTTCGCCGCGCCCGAGGAGACCGGCTCCACGTGGACGGGCACCAAGCACGGCGACAACATCGCCGCCATCGAGCGCTCGCGCGTGGCCACCAAGCGCATGCCCGGCCTGCCCGGTGACTCGCCGCTGCGCGACGACCTGCCCGTGAACCGCGCCTTCGCCGACGTGCCCCAGGACGAGCCCGTCATCGAGGTGGAGCCGGGCTTCGAGGGCAAGCTGCACGGCTTCAACCTGTTCAAGTACCTGTCACGCTCGGACGTGACCTGGAACCCGTCGGTGACCTCGGTGTGCAAGGAGTCGCTCTACTGCCCCACCACCGAGGAGTACATCCTGCCCATCATCCACGGCAACGACCGGGTGGAGTGGTTCATCCAGCTCTCCGACGTGATCGAGTGGGAGGTCTCCGACAAGGAGACCGGCAAGCCGCGTGCGCGGCTGGTGATGAAGCCCGGCGACGTGGCGGCCATGCCCGCCGACATCCGCCACCAGGGCTTCGCCACCAAGCGCTCCATGCTGCTGGTGTGGGAGAACGCGCGCATGGACCTGCCGCAGCTCTACGAGAGCGGCAAGCTGCCGCCCTACCCGGTCGAGTTCTGAGCCGCATCGCGCGAGCGCCCGCGGGCACGGTCCTGCCCTGAGGGGCCGGACCTCGAGGCGACGCCGCACCGCCACCGGTGGTGCGGCTGCCGCCCGCCCGCTGCCACGCCCATGACCGCCACCCTCGACCCCTGGCACGCTCTGGCCGGCGCCCCTGCGCGCGGCACGGTGCTGTGCGCCCTCGACGAGCTGCCCGACGGCGGCGCGCGCGAGTTCCGCTTCGGCCCCGAGGCCGAGCCCTTCCGCATGGTGGTGCTGCGCAGCGGCGAGCGCGTGTTCGGCTACCTCAACAAGTGCCCGCACTTCGGCGTGGCGCTGAACGTGCGCCCCGACCAGTTCACGCTGTTCGAGCACACCTATCTCTACTGCTGCGTGCACACCGCGCAGTTCCGCTTCGAGGACGGCTACTGCGAGGACGGTCCCTGCACGGGCGACAGCCTCACGCCGGTGCCCGTGGAGCTGGACGACGGCCGCGTGCGCATCGCCCGGGATCACTGAAGACGATGGAAATCCTCGACAAGCTCTACATCGGCGGCCGCTGGGTGGCCGCGGAGGACGGGGCCACGCTGCCCAGCCTCAACCCGCACGACAACTCCACGCTCGCCGAGGTGGCCATGGCGGGCCGCGCGGACGTGGACAAGGCCGTGGCGGCCGCGAAGGCGGCCTTCCCGAAGTGGAGCCGCATGGCGGCCATGGACCGCGGCCGCCTGCTGCTCAAGCTCGCCGACCGCATCGAGGAGAAGGCCGAGGAGCTCGCCCTGCTCGAGGCGCTGGACACGGGCCACCCGCTGCGCGACACCCGCGGCCTCGACGTGCCGCGCACCGCCGTGACCTTCCGCTACTTCGGCGGCATGGCCGACAAGTTCGAGGGTTCCGTGATCCCGGTGGAGGCGGGCTTCCTCAACTATCTGCTGCGCGAGCCGCTCGGCGTGGTGGGCCAGGTGGTTCCGTGGAACTTCCCCCTCATGTTCACCAGCTGGAAGATGGCCCCCGCCCTGGCCGCGGGCAACTGCATCGTCATGAAGCCCGCCGAGCTCACGCCGCTGTCCACGCTCAAGATCGCCCAGCTGATGGCCGAGGTGGGCTTCCCCGAGGGCGTGGTGAACATCGTGCCCGGCCTGGGCAGCGTGGCGGGCCAGTACATCGCCGAGCACCCGGACATCGCCAAGGTGGCCTTCACCGGCTCCACCGCCACGGGCCGGCGCATCGTGCAGGCCTCGGCGGGCAACCTGAAGAAGGTGCAGCTCGAGCTCGGCGGCAAGGGCGCGAACATCGTGTTCGAGGACGCCCACCTGCCGGCCGCCGTGGGCGGCTCGGCCTTCGCCATCTTCCACAACCAGGGCCAGGCCTGCATCGCCGGCTCGCGGCTGATCCTGCACGAGAAGGTCGCCGACGCCTTCCTGGAGAAGTTCGTCGCGCTGGCGAAGTCCATCAAGGTGGGTAACCCCGTCACCGCCGGCACCGAGATGGGTCCGCTCACCTCGCAGCAGCACCGCGACCGCGTGCTGTCCTTCGTGGAGGTGGCGAAGCAGCAGGGCGGCGAGGTGCTCACCGGCGGCAAGCCCCCCGGGGACGCCGACCTCGCCCGCGGCTGCTACGTGGAACCCACCGTGGTGCGCGCGAAGCCCGGCGACCGCGTCAGCCAGGAGGAGGTGTTCGGCCCGTTCGTCACGGTCACCACGTTCCGCGACGACGACGAGGCGCTGGCCATCGCCAACGGCACCGAGTACGGCCTGGGAGGCGGCCTGTGGACCGCCAACCTGCAGCGCGCCCACCGCTTCGCCCGCGAGATGAAGAGCGGCATGGTGTGGATCAACTGCTACAAGCGGGTCAACCCGGCCTCGCCCTTCGGCGGCACCGGCGCCTCGGGCTACGGCCGCGAGATGGGCTTCGACGTGATGCGCGAGTACACCCAGGCCAAGAGCGTCTGGGTGAACGTGGACGCGCAGATCCCGCCCTGGTATCCGCGCTGAGGAACGAACCCATGATCGACAAGACCGTCGCCTCGCTCGAGGCCGCCGTGGCCGGCATCCCCGACGGGGCCACCGTGATGATCGGCGGCTTCGGCACCGCCGGGCAGCCGGCCGAGCTGATCGATGCGCTGATCGCCCAGGGCGCGAAGGACCTGGTGATCGTCAACAACAACGCCGGCAACGGCGAGATCGGGCTGGCGGCGCTGCTCAAGGCGGGCCGCGTGCGCAAGGTGATCTGCTCCTTCCCGCGCCAGGTGGATTCGCAGGTGTTCGACGGCCTGTATCGCGCCGGCAAGGTGGAGCTGGAACTCGTGCCCCAGGGCAACCTCGCCGAGCGCATCCGCGCCGCCGGGGCGGGCATCGGCGCCTTCTTCACGCCCACCGGCTACGGCACGCTGCTGGCCGAGGGCAAGGAGACCCGCGTGATCGACGGCCGGCCCTACGTGCTCGAGCACCCCATCCACGCCGACTTCGCGCTCATCAAGGCGCACCGCGGCGACCGCTGGGGCAACCTCGTCTACCGCAAGTCGGCGCGCAACTTCGGGCCCATCATGGCCATGGCGGCGAAGACCGCGGTGGTGCAGGTGCACGAGATCGTGCCGCTGGGCGCCCTTGATCCCGAGGCGGTGGTGACGCCGGGCATCTTCGTCCAGCGGGTCGTGGAGGTGCGCGAGGCGCGCCTCGCCGGCGGCCCGGCGCAGGCCGTGGCCTGACAGGGAGGCAGACGCCATGAACCGCATGAGCCGTGACCAGATCGCCGCCCGCGTGGCGCACGACATCCCGGAAGGCGCGTACGTGAACCTGGGCATCGGACTTCCCACGCTGGTGGCCAACCACCTCCCGCGCGAGCGCGAGATCTTCCTGCACAGCGAGAACGGCCTGCTGGGCATGGGTCCGGCGCCCGAGGCCGGTCAGGAGGATCCCGACCTCATCAACGCCGGCAAGCAGCCGGTCACGCTGCTCACGGGCGGGTGCTATTTCCACCACGCCGACTCCTTCGCCATGATGCGGGGCGGCCACCTGGACATCTGCGTGCTGGGCGCCTTCCAGGTCTCGGCCACGGGCGACCTCGCCAACTGGCACACCGGCGGACCGGACGCCATCCCCGCCGTGGGCGGCGCCATGGACCTGGCCATCGGCGCGAAGAAGGTGTTCGTCATGATGGAGCACCAGACCAAGGGCGGCGAGAGCAAGATCGTGCAGCGCTGCAGCTATCCGCTCACCGGCATCGGCTGCGTAAACCGCATCTACACCGACCTGGCCGTGATCGACGTCACCGGTGACGGGCTGCGGGTGGTGGAGATGATCCCCGGCCTGGCCTTCGACGAGCTGCAGCGCCTCACCGGCGTGCCGCTGCTGGGCCCCCGCGAGGCGGTGCCCGCCTGAGCCCCGCCATGCAGCCCTTCGTCTTCGAGGCGCGCATCCCGCGCGTGGTGTTCGGCCCCGGCAGCCTCGGCAGCCTCGAGGCCGAGATCGACGCCCTGGGCGCGAAGCGCGCGCTGGTGCTGTCCACGCCCGAGCAGCGCGCCTCGGCAGAGGACGTGGCCGCGCGCCTGGGCGCGCGCTGCGCCGGCGTGTTCGACCGCGCCGTGATGCACGTGCCCATCGAGACGGCGCGCTCGGCGCGCGACGAAGCCGCGCGCCTGGGCGCCGACTGCGCGGTGGCCATCGGGGGTGGCTCCACCACCGGCCTTGGCAAGGCCATCGCGCTGGAGTCGAGCCTGCCCATCCTCGCCATCCCCACCACCTACGCCGGCTCGGAGATGACGCCCATCTGGGGCATCACCGAGGGCGGCGTGAAGAAGACCGGGCGCGATGCGCGCGTGCTGCCGCGCACGGTGATCTACGACCCCGATCTCACCCTGGGCCTGCCGGTGAAGCTGTCGGTCACCAGCGCGGTGAACGCCATCGCCCATGCGGCCGAGGGCCTCTATGCCCGCGACGCGAATCCCATTCACTCGCTCCTGGCCGAGGAAGGTATCCGCGCGCTGGCCGCGGGGCTGCCGCGGGTGGTGCAGGCGCCCGCCGACGGCGAGGCGCGCGGCAACTGCCTCTACGGCGCCTGGCTGTGCGGCGCGGTGCTGGGCGCCGTGGGCATGGCGCTGCACCACAAGCTCTGCCACACCC
>CAZXJW010000057.1:0-14329 GCA_964641005.1 uncultured Rhodocyclaceae bacterium | reverse complement strand
GCCGTGGACGCAGCCACGCTGGTGTTCGGCGACATGGTCTGGCTGGAGGCGGGCGATCGCGTGCCCGCCGACGTGCGCCTGGTCGAGGTGCATGGTTTCTCGGCCGACGAGTCGGCGCTCACCGGCGAGTCGGTGCCGGTGGACAAGTCCCCGGCGGCGGTGGCCGAGGTGGCGGCGCTCGCCGAGCGCACCGGCATGGCGTGGTCCGGAACCCTCGCCACCCGCGGCACTGCGGTGGGGCTGGTGGTGGCCACCGGTGCGGCCACGGAGCTCGGACGGCTCTCGGGCATGGTGGCCGGCGTGACGGTGCTGGAGACACCGCTCACGCGGCGGCTCGGCCAGTTCGGCCGTCGCCTCACCGCCGCCATCCTCGGCGGTGCCGCCGTGGTGTTCGCCGTGGCGCTGGGGCGCGGGCTGCCCGCCGGCGAGGCCTTCCTGGCCGTGGTGGGCATCGCGGTGGCGGCGATTCCCGAAGGGCTGCCTGCGATCGTCACCATCGCACTGGCCATCGGGGTGCGGCGCATGGCCCGCAGGAACGCCATCGTCAGGCACCTGCCATCGGTGGAGACGCTGGGCTCGGTCACCGTGATCTGCAGCGACAAGACCGGCACGCTCACGGCCAACCAGATGATGGTGGCGCGCGTGGTCACGGCCGAGGCGGTGTTCGAGGCCACGGGGCACGGTTATTCGCCCGACGGCGATCTGAGCGCCGCCGGGACGCCCGCCGACGCCTCGACGCACCGCACGCTGGGGGCCTTGGTGCGCGCGGCGGTGCTGTGCAATGACGCCGACATCGCGCCGGAGGCGGGCGAGTGGAAGCCCGAGGGAGACCCGCTGGAAGCCGCGCTGGTGGCCTTCGCGCTCAAGGCGGGTGTGGATCCGGCGGAGCAGCGCGCGCGCACGCCACGCACGGATGCCCTGCCCTTCGACGCGGAGCGGCGCTGGATGGCCACGCTGCACGACGACGAGGGCGATGCGCTGCTCACGCTCAAGGGTGCGCCCGAGTCCGTGATCGCGCTGTGTTCCCGCCAGCTCGATGCCGGGGGCGAGGCGCCCCTCGACGCGTCGCGATGGCATGCCGCCGTGGAGGCGCTGGCGGCCGACGGCATGCGCGTGATCGCCGTGGCGGCCCGGCTGGCGCCCGCCGCGCGATTCGAGGCGGCGGACCCGCCGGGCGGCCTGGTGATGCTGGGGCTCGCGGGCCTGATCGATCCGCCGCGCGCGGCCGCCGTGGCGGCGGTGGCGCGCTGCCAGGAAGCCGGCATCCGGGTGAAGATGATCACCGGCGACCACGCCGCCACCGCGCTCGCCATTGCCCGGGAACTGGGCATCGACGAGGCGGACCGCGCCGTGACCGGTGCCGAGGTGGAGGCCGCGGACGACGCGGACCTGCCGGCGCTGGTGCAGGTTGCCTCGGTGTTCGCGCGAGCTGCGCCCGCCCACAAGCTGCGCATCGTGGCGGCCTTGCAGTCGCGCGGCGAGGTGGTGGCCATGACCGGCGATGGCGTCAACGACGCCCCGGCGCTGCGGCGCGCAGACGTGGGCGTGGCCATGGGGCTCAAGGGCACCGCCGCCGCCCGCGAGGCCTCCGCCATGGTGCTCGCCGACGACAACTTCGCCACCATCGCGGCCGCGGTGGAGGAGGGGCGCACCGTCTACGCCAACATCCGCAAGGCCATCGCCTACGTGCTGCCCACCAATGGCGCCCAGGCCGCATCGCTCGTGGGCGCGATCCTGCTGGGCCTGCCGCTTCCGCTCTCGGCCGCGCAGGTGCTGTGGGTCAACATGGTGATTTCGGTGACGCTGTCGCTGGCCCTGGCCTTCGAGCCGCACGAACCCGGCGTGATGCGCCGCCGGCCGCGGGATCCGCGCGAACCGTTGATGCCCGCATCCCTGGCCCTGCGCACGGCGCTCGTGGCGGCCCTGGTGGCCGGCGGAGTGCTGCTGCTCCACCAGTGGGAGCTGGCCAATGGCGGATCCGAGGCGGCGGCGCGCACCGTCGCGGTGAACGCCCTGGTGCTGGCGCAGCTCGCCTACCTGTTCAACATCCGCTCGCCGGAAGCCGGGCCGCTGCAGTTGCGCGCGGGAAGCAATCCCGCCGTGCCGATCGCCATCGGCGCGCTGCTGCTGCTGCAGGCGGCCTTCACGTGGTGGCCGCCGTTCCAGGCGGTGTTCGGCACGCAGGGGCCGCGGGCCGCCGCGTGGCTGCCGTGTCTCGCCCTGGCGGCGTTCGTTTTCCTCGCGGTGGAGGTGGAGAAGATCGTGGCGGAGGCCTTCGCGTGACCCGTCGGGCTCCTACAGCCAGGCCTCCTCGAGCAGCGCCTGGTACTGCTCGACGCTCGCGGTTCGCGGGTTGGTGGCGTGGCAGTGGTCCTTCGGCGCGGCTGCGGCGATGCCCGGCAGCGCCTCGCGGGGCACGCCCATGGACTTCAGGCCCGCGGGCAGTCCGAGGCGCTGGTTGAGCTGCGCGATGGCCGCGGCCACGTCGGTGTCCTCCGGAAGTCCCATGGCGCGGGCGATGCGCCCGAGCTTGTCGCCCACGTGGCCTGCATTGAAGCGCAGCACCGCCGGCAGCAGCACCGCATTGAGGGTGCCGTGGTGCAGTTTCAGTTGGGGAAGCGCGCCGAGTGGATGCGACAGCGCGTGCACCGCCCCCAGGCCCTTCTGGAAGGCCAGCGCCCCTTCCATGGCCGCCATCATCATGTTCCAGCGCGCCTCGCGGTCCGAGCCGTCGCGGGTGGCGCGCTCGAGATGGCCGGCCGCCCGCGCCAGGCCATCCAGGGCGATGGCCTCCGCCGGCGGGTTCACGAGCGGTGAGAGGAAGGTCTCGATGCAGTGCGCCATGGCATCCATGCCCGTGGCCGCCGTGAGCAGCGGCGGCAGCCCGAGCGTGAGCTCCGGGTCGCAGATCGCCACCTTCGGCAGCAGGTGTGGAGAGAGGAAGCCGAGCTTGCGGCCGTCGCCCAGCACCACCACGCAGGCACGGCCCACCTCGCTGCCGGTGCCGGCGGTGGTGGGAATGGCGATCAGCGGCGCCACGGCCGCGGTGATTCGCGGTACGCCGCCTTCCACCGCGGCGTACTGCGCCAGCGGCGGCGCATGGGTGGCGAGCAGCGCCACGGCCTTGGCAAGGTCGATGGACGAGCCTCCGCCGATGGCCACCAGGCCGTCGGCGCCTGCCGCCCGGTAGCTCTGCAGCGCCGTCAGCACCGCGGCCTCCGTGGGGTTGGGCGGCGTGCCGTCGTACACCGCAGCCGGCAGCCCGTCCAGGTGCGCCTCGAGGCGGCCCAGCAGCCCGGCCGCGCGCACGCCTGCGTCGGTGACCACGAGCGGCCGCGTGATGCCCAGCCGGCGGCATTCCGCCCCGGCGATGCGAATCGCCCCGTGATCGAACTGCACGGTGGTGAGGTAGTTGATGGTCGCCATGGTCGCGCCTCCCCTGCGCATGCGGCGTTGCGAGGCGCGGATTATGGCACCGTGGTCGACGGGCCCCTTGCGCCCGGCAGGGAACCACTGCGGACGGCCGCGGACCAAGCGTCGATTCGCATTACGCCGTCATCCATAAAGACCACGACAACGGAGGGGAAAGAAATGGCGAAGCAGGCACCCGGCGCACGGCGCAAGTTCCTCAAGACCGCGGCAGCCACCGGCGGCAGCGCGGCGCTGGCGATCACCGCGGGCTGCGGCCTCGGCGGGGGCGATGCACCTGCCGTGTCCCAGGGCGGTGGCGCCGCGGCCGGCATCGGCGCCCCCGTGAACCTCAAGTTCCAGGCGGGCTTTCCTACCAAGGACCCGTTCTTCGAGATCGCCACCGACTTCCTGCGCACCGTCTCCGAGATCAGCGGGGGCACGGTCAGGATCGAGCTGCTGCCCGCCGGCGCCGTGGTGGCGGCCTTCGACATGGCCGATGCAGTGCACAAGGGCATCCTCGACGGCTGCATCGCGGTGCCGGCGTTCTGGTACGGCAAGGAGAACGCGCTGTCGCTGTTCGGCACCGGGCCGGCGCTCGGACAGGACGCCAACACGCTGCTCGCCTGGATGGAACACGGTGGCGGCAAGGCGCTCTACGAGGAGCTCTACCGCGACGTCCTCAAGCTCGAGGTGGTGCCCATGCTGTGGGGGCCCATGAGCGTGCAGCCCTTCGGCTGGTTCAAGAAGGAGGTGCGCTCACCGGCTGACATCAAGGGTCTCAAGTACCGCACCGTGGGCCTGTCCATCGACCTGTTCAACGAGATGGGCGCCTCGGTGGTGGCCATGCCGGGCGGCGAGATCATCCCGGCGCTGGAGCGCGGCGTGATCGACGCCGCGGAGTTCAACAATCCGGCTTCGGACCAGGCGCTCGGCTTTCCGGACGTTGCCAAGGTGTGCATGGTCAAGAGCTACCACCAGCCGGGGGAATGCTTCGAGGCGCTGGTGGCCAGGCGCGTGTTCGAGGCGCTCTCGCCGCTGCAGCAGGCAGCCTTCCGCCACGCGGTCAAGGCCGCGAGCGCCGACATGCACTGGAAGATGCTCGACCGCTACTCGAAGGCCTACGAGGAGATGCGCGACGGCCGCGGCGTGAAGTTCGTGGAGACCCCGCGCGACATCCTCGAGGCCCAGCTCGCCGCCTGGGACAAGGTGATCCGCCAGAAGGCCGAGGCCAACGCGTTCTTCGCCAGGGTGCTCGAGTCGCAGCGAGGCTTCCTCAAGCGGGTGGTGGGCTACCAGGTCAAGTTCAACAACGACCCCCGCCAGGCCTACGAGCACTTCTTCGGCAAGGCCTGACGTGAACGCCTTCCTGATCGCCATCGACCGGGCGAGCGCCTTCGCGGGCAAGGCCTTCGCCTGGTGCATCGTGCTGCTAACCGCCGTCGTGGGATATGACGTGGTGGCGAGAAAGCTCGGCTCGCCCACCCAGTGGGGTTTCGACGTCTCCATGGCCCTGTTCGGCATCCTGTTCATGATGGCCGGCGCCTACACCCTGTCGCGCAACGGCCACGTGCGCGGCGACCTGCTGTACCGGACGCTGTCGCCTCGCGCCCAGGCCGGCCTCGACCTGGTCCTGTACGCGGCCTTCTTCCTGCCGGGCATCGCGGCGCTGGTGTACGCGGGCTGGGAGTTCGCCGGCAAGTCGTGGACGATCCGCGAGGCCTCCAGCGTGACCGGCTCGGGCCTGCCGGTGTGGCCCGTGAAGGCCTTCATCCCCGTGGCCGGTGCGCTGCTGCTGCTGCAGGCCTTCGCGGAGATGGCGCGCTGCCTGATCTGCATCCGCCACGGCCGCTGGCCGGCGCGCCTCCACGACGTGGAGGAGGCCGACATCGAGCAGCTCAAGACCATCGTCCACGCGGCCGAGGTGAAGGGGGTGACCAAATGAGGGCGCTGCGCCTGGACACCCGCACCATCGGCTTCGGCCTGATCGGGCTGATGCTGCTGCTCTACATCCTGTTCCTGCCGCCTCCCTCGCGCATCACCAACGCCCACCTCGGCATGGTGATGCTGGGGCTGATCGTGGCGGCCATCCTGCTGGGCTTCCCCATCGCCTTCACGCTCATGGGCCTGGGCATCCTGTTCGGCATCGCGGCGTTCTGGCGGCCGGGCATGGCACTGGGCGACAACCCGGTGTTCGACTCCATGGTGCTGCGCACCTACGGGGTGATGACCAACGACGTCATCATCTCGGTGCCGCTGTTCATCTTCATGGGCTACGTGGTGGAGCGCTCCGGGATCATCGACCGGCTGTTCAAGAGCCTCGAGCTGTCCATGGCGCGGGTGCCCGCGGCGCTGGCGGTGGCCACCATCGCCACCTGCGCGGTGTTCGCGGCGGCCACCGGCATCGTGGGTGCGGTGGTCACGCTCATGGGCCTGCTGGTGCTGCAGCCCATGCTCAAGGCGGGCTACGACGTGAAGATGGCCACCGGCGCGATCGCCGCCGGGGGCTGCCTGGGCATCCTGATCCCGCCCTCGGTGATGCTGATCCTCTACGGCGCCACCGCGGGCGTCTCGGTGGTGCAGCTCTACGCCGGCGCCTTCGGGCCCGGCATCCTGCTGGCGCTGCTCTACATCGGCTACGTGATGGTGCGCGCCAAGCTCAACCCGCGCCTGGCCCCGCCGCTGCCCGCCGAGGAGCGCAACGTGCCGCGTGCGGTGATCGCCCGCATGCTGCTCACCTCCTTCCTGCCGCTGGCGCTGCTGATCGGCGCCGTGCTGGGCAGCATCGTGGGTGGCTGGGCCACGGCGAGCGAGGCCGCGGCCCTGGGCGCCATCGGCGCCATCGTGCTGGCGGCGGTGTACCGCCGCCTGTCGTGGGAGCGGCTGAAGGACTCGGTGTTCCTCACCAGCCGCACCACCGCCATGGTGTGCTGGCTGCTGGTGGGATCGATGGTGTTCTCGTCCACCTTCGCGGTCCTGGGCGGCCAGCGCATCCTCGAGCAGTGGGTCTATTCCATGGACCTCTCGCCGGGCGGCTTCCTGCTGCTGTCGCAGCTCATCATCTTCCTGCTCGGCTGGCCGCTGGACTGGACCGTCATCATCATCATCTTCATCCCGATATTCCTGCCCATGCTGGGCCATTTCGGGATCGACCCGCTGTTCTTCGGCCTGCTCACGGCGCTCAACCTGCAGACGGCCTTCCTCTCGCCGCCCATGGCGATGGCCGCCTACTACCTGAAGGGCGTGGCACCGCCGCACGTGACGCTGGGCCAGATCTTCTCCGGCATGGTGCCCTTCATGCTGCTGCAGATCTCGGCCATGGCGCTGCTGTTCCTGTTCCCGCAGATCGGGCTTTGGCTGCCGCGCATGCTCTACCAGTAGTCCCGGCAACAGTGGTTAGAATCCGGGCTGCCGCGCGCACGGGGTGCCGCGCGACGTGACCACGGGGGTGGCTGCAGCCATGAGACCGCGCGTGCTCGTGTGCCGGGAAGTCTTCGACGAGACCCTGGCCATGCTGGCGGAGCATTTCGACGTCGAATCCAACCAGGGCGACCGGCCCTTCCCGCCGGCCGAGCTGCGCGAGCGCCTGTCGGACAAGGACGGCGTGCTGTCCTCCACCACCGACCGCATCGACGCGGGCATCGTGGCCGGTGCACCGCGCCTGAAGGTGGTGGCCAACGTGGGCGTGGGCTACAACAACCTCGACGTGCCCGCGCTCACGACCCGCGGCATCATGGCCACCAACACCCCGGGGGTGCTCACGGACAGCGTCGCCGACCACACCATGGGCCTGGTGATCGCCACGTGCCGGCGCATGACCGAGGCGGAGCGCTTCCTGCGCGCCGGCCAGTGGCAGCGCGTGTTCCTGAAGTTCATGCTCGGCGCCGACGTGCACGGCGCCACGCTGGGCATCGTGGGCTTCGGCCGGATCGGCCAGGCCGTTGCGCGGCGCGCCCGCGGCTTCGACATGAAGCTTCTCTACAACAACCGCCGCCGGCTGCCGCCCGCCGAGGAGGCCCTCCACGGTGCGGCCTATCGCGGCCTGCACGACCTGCTGCGCGAGTCCGACGTGGTGGTGCTGCTCACGCCCTACAGCCCCGAGACCCATCACATGGTCGGCGCCGCCGAGATCGCCCTCATGAAGCCCACGGCCGTGCTGGTGAACGTGGCGCGCGGCGGCATCGTGGACGACGCGGCCCTGATCGCGGCGCTCAAGGGGCGTCGCATCCGCGCCGCGGGGCTGGACGTGTTCGAGAACGAACCGGCCTTCGACCCGGGCTTCCTGGAACTGGACAACGTGGTGCTCACGCCGCACATCGCGTCGGCTTCCGAGCCCACCCGTCGCGCCATGGCCGACACGGCGGCGCGCAACTGCATCGCGGCCCTCACTGGTGCCGAGCCGCCGCATCTCCTCAATCCCGAGGTGCGCGCCGCACGCCCGGCGGGCTGATCGGCGAGCGGCACGCGCAACGGAGGGAAGGGGCAGATGAAGCCATTGCACGCACTCGGGCTGCGCGAGGCGGCCGCACAGGTGGCGTCGGGCGCCGTCACCAGCGAGGCGCTGGTGGTGGCCCTCGCGGCGCGCGTCGCGGCCCTGGAGCCCTGCGTGAAGGCCTGGCAGAGCTTCGAGCCGGCCCGCGTGGTCGAGGCGGCACGGGCGGCGGACCGCGCCCTCGCGGCGGCGCGCGAGCAGGCCGCCGAGGATCCGGCCGCGGCCCTGCCGCTGGCCGACCGTGGCTTCCTGCACGGCGTTCCGGTGGGGGTGAAGGACATCATCGACGTGGCCGGCTATCCCACCGGCATGGGTTCCGAGCTGTACGCGCGATACCGGCCGGCGCGCTCGGCCGAACTGGTGGATCGCCTGGCCGCCTCGGGTGCGCTGGTGATGGGCAAGACCGTCACCACGGAGTTCGCCTTCATGCAGCCCTCGCGCACCCGCAATCCCTGGAACACCGCCCACTCGCCCGGCGGATCGTCCAGCGGCTCCGCGGCGGCCGTGGCCTGCGGCATGGTGCCGGCGTCCATCGGCACCCAGACCAACGGCTCGGTGATCCGCCCCGCGGCCTTCTGCGGGGTGGTGGGCTACAAGCCGGGGCGCGACCTGATCTCCACGGCCGGGGTGCTTTCCTTCAGCCCCACCTTCGACCAGCCCGGGGTGTTCGCGCGCTCGGTGGCCGACGCCGGACTGCTCGCCTCCTGGCTCACCCACCGCACCGGCATCATCGGACGCCAGATCGCGGCGGCACGCAGCGCCCCGCGCATGGCCGCCGTGCGCACTCCCATGTGGGACCGGGTCGAGCCGGCGCAGCGCGGACGCTTCGACGAAGACCTCGGGCGGCTGCGCGCTGCGGGGGCGGTGGTGGACGAGGTGGAACTGCCGCCGGCCTTCGCCGAGGCCTGGAAGATCCACCGCACCATCATGCTCCACGAGGCGGCCCGGCTCGCGAAGCCGGTGCGCACCGTGCATCGCGCCGCCTTCAGCGACACCGTCAACCGGGCGCTCGACGAGGGGGAAGGCATCGCCGCGCAGGACTACCGCGCGGCCACGTCGGCGCGCGAGCGCCTGCTGGACGCCTTCGCGCTGCTGCTCGACGGCGGCTACGCGGCGGTGCTCACCGTTCCCGCCGCGGGCGAGGCACCCGAGGGCCTCGAGACCACGGGCGATCCCGCCCTCTGCACGCTCTGGACGCTGTTGTGCGCGCCCGCCATCACCCTGCCAACGGGGCTGGGGCCGCGAGGGCTGCCGCTAGGGCTGCAGATCGTGGGCCGGCGCTGGGAGTCGAACTACCTGCTGGCCGCCGCCGCCTGGTGCGAGGCGCAGCTGCCCTTCCGCCACCTGGTGGAGCGCGACGCCGCCTGAGCGCGGCGCTCAGCCCTGCTTCTGCGGCGCCTGCTGGGGGCCCACCAGGCGCACCACGCCGCGGGACACGCGCCGCGCGTAGGTGGTCTCGGAGTCGATGCCCTCGCCGTAGGAGAGCACGGTGAAGCCCTCGAAGCCGTTGTCGTCGGCCAGTTGCCGTGCCTTGCGCTGGAACAGTTCGCGCGCCTCGCCGTCGCCTCCGGAGGAGAAGCGCTTCTTGCGCAGGCTGATGGCCACGCTCGTGTCGTCCATCTGCTCGGCCTTCACCTCCCAGTTGGGCGCGCTGGGCTCGATCACGTAGTAGGCCACCACGCCCGCCAGGACCGTGTAGATCACGCCCTCCACCGAAGGCTGGAAGTTCGGCGAGATGGCGAGCTTCTCGTCGGGGATCAGGGTCTGGCTGCCGCAGCCGGCAAGAATTGCCGCCAGCGGCAGGGCGAGGACGGTTCGGCGCATGGGTTCTTCTCCGGGGTTCGGGCCGTTCTGGACGGATGCGCCCCATCTTGCAAATCCCGCGCCCGTCCGAAAACCTTTCCCGGGCGGGCCGGTCTGAGGTCCGGTGCCGCGAAGGGCCAATGGCCATGCCGTTGGGCTATCGTGCGCGGCTCTTCCCTGCGCTGCGTCCCATGTCTCCATTGATGACCTTCCTGCTGTTTGCCCTGGGCCTCGTGCTGCTGGTGGCGGGCGCCGAACTGCTGGTGCGCGGCGCCTCCCGGCTCGCGGGGGCGCTGGGCATCCCGCCGCTGGTGATCGGCCTCACGGTGGTGGCCTTCGGTACCAGTGCCCCGGAGATGGCCGTGAGCGTCCAGGCCGCGGCCAGCGGCGAGACCGCCATCGCCGTGGGCAACGTGGTGGGCAGCAACATCTTCAACGTGCTGTTCATCCTCGGGGTGTCGGCGCTGGTCGCGCCGCTGGTGGTGAACCAGCAGCTGGTGCGTCTGGACGTCCCGGTGATGATCGGGGCCTCGGTGGCGCTCTACCTCATGGCCATGGATGGCAGCCTGGGCTGGATGGAGGGCGCGGTGCTGCTGGCCGCGCTGGTGGCCTACACGGCGTTCCAGGTGGTGCAGGCACGGCGCGAGCGCAATCCCGAGGTGGTGGCCGAGTACGCGCAGGAGTACGGCCCGCAGAAGGCGGGCGGCGAGGCCGCCGCCCGCGGCTGGCCCTGGCAGGTGGCGCTGGTGGTGGCCGGACTGGCGCTGCTGGTGCTCGGCTCGCGCTTCCTGGTGCAGTCGGCCGTCACCTTCGCCGGCTGGCTGGGCATCAGCGAGACCGTGGTGGGCCTCACCATCGTGGCCGCCGGCACCTCGCTGCCCGAGGTGGCGGCCTCGGTGATGGCGAGCATCCGCGGCGAGCGCGACATCGCCGTGGGTAACGTGGTGGGCAGCAACGTGTTCAACATCCTCGGCGTGCTCGGGCTGTCCACGCTCGTGGCTGACGGCGGCCTGCCGGTGGCGCCGGCGGTGCTCGCCTTCGACCTGCCCGTGATGCTCGCGGTGGCGGTGGCCTGCCTGCCGATCTTCTTCACGGGCTGGTCCATCGCGCGATGGGAGGGCTTCGTGTTCCTGGGCTACTACGTGGCCTACACCACCTATCTCGTGCTCGATGCCACGGGTCACGACGCGCTGCCTCTCTATGGCCGCGTGATGCTCTGGTTCGTGATGCCCATCACCGCCCTTACGCTGCTGGTGGTGGTTGCGCGTGCGCTCAGGGACAGGCGCGCGGCATGAACCCGGGCTGGCTCGCCGTGGTGGTGGCGCTGCCCTTCGCGGGCGCGCTGCTGCCCGCTCTGCTGCATCGCCGCCCGCGCGCCGTCATCGCCTGGGCGGCGGCGGCCGCGCCGCTGGCAGGCCTGGCGATCCTCGCATCCATGGCACCTGCCGTGTTCCGCGGCGAGGCCGTCGCGGTGGCCTGGCCCTGGATCGAGCCGGCGGGCCTCGAGGTGGCGCTGCGCCTGGACGGGCTGTCCTTCCTGTTCGCCGGGCTGATCCTCGTGATCGGCCTGCTCATCATCCTGTACGGCGCCTACTACCTCTCGCCGGAGGATCCCTTCGGGCGCTTCTTCGCCATGCTGCTGGGCTTCATGGGCGCCATGACGGGCATCGCGCTGTCGGACAACCTGCTGCTCACGCTCGTGTTCTGGGAGCTCACCAGCCTGTCCTCGTTCCTGCTGATCGGCTACTGGAGCCATCGTCCCGATGCGCGCGTGGGCGCGCGCATGGCCCTCACCGTCACCGGCCTGGGAGGGCTCGCGCTTCTGGCCGGCGCGCTGCTGCTGGGCGATGTCGCCGGCACCTTCCGCATCTCGGAGCTCAACCTGGCAGGCGATGCGCTGCGGGCGCATCCGAACTACGCCATCGCCCTGGTGCTGGTGCTGCTGGGCGCCTTCACCAAGTCGGCCCAGTTCCCGTTCCACTTCTGGCTGCCCAATGCCATGGCCGCGCCCACACCGGTGTCGGCCTACCTGCACTCGGCCACCATGGTGAAGGCGGGCATCTTCCTGCTGGCGCGGCTGTGGCCGGCGCTATCGGGCACCGAGCTGTGGTTCTGGCTGGTGGCAGGCACGGGGCTGGCCACGCTGCTGATCGGCGCCTGGGCGGCGCTGTTCCGCCACGACCTCAAGGGCCTGCTGGCCTATTCCACGATCAGCCACCTCGGGCTGATCGTGCTTCTGCTGGGGCTGAACAGTCCGATGGCTGCGGTGGCCGGCGTGTTCCACATCATCAACCACGCCACCTTCAAGGCCTCGCTGTTCATGGCCGCGGGCATCGTGGACCACGAGACCGGCACGCGCGACATGCGCCGCCTGGGCGGGCTGTGGAAGGCCATGCCCTACACTGGCACGCTGGCCATCGTGGCTTCGGCCTCCATGGCCGGCGTACCGCTGCTCAACGGCTTCCTGTCCAAGGAGATGCTGTTCGCCGAGACGCTGCAGCTGCAGTCCATCGGCATCCTGGGGTGGATGTTCCCGCTGCTGGCCACGGTGGCGGCGGTGTTCAGCGTGGCCTATTCCACGCGCTTCGTGCACGACGTGTTCTTCAACGGCCCGGCCCGCGAGCTGCCGCGAGAGCCCCACGAACCGCCGCGCTGGATGCGCATCCCCGTGGAGATCCTCGCCGCACTGTGCCTGCTGGTGGGCGTGCTCCCGGGCATCGTGGTGGGCGGACTGCTGGCGGTGGCGTCGGCCGCCGTGGTGGGCGGTCCGCTGCCCGTGTACAGCCTTGCCATCTGGCATGGCTTCAACGGGCCGCTGGCCATGAGCGTGCTCGCGCTGGTGGCGGGTGTGGCGCTGTACTTCACGCTGCTCAATCGCTTCGACCTGCACGGACGCGACCCGTCCCACGGCCGCTGGACGGCGCAGCGCCTGTTCCTCGACGCCGTGGCGGGTCTCACGCACTTCTCCGAGCGCTTCACGCGCCTGACGGCCGACGGCACCCTGCAGCGCCAGGTGGTGCTGGTGCTGCTCGCGGCACTGGCGCTGGGCGCGGCGCCCTTCGTCACCGCGCTGCCCGAGCGTGCGTTGGATGCCTACACGCCGCTGGACGCGCCCTCGGTGGGCGTGTGGCTCGTGCTGGCCATCGCCACGGTGGCCGTGGTGGCCATGCACCGCCAGCGCCTCACCGCCCTGATCCTCACGGGCGCCGTGGGACTGGCCGTGTCGCTCGCATTCGCCGGGCTGTCGGCGCCGGACCTGGCGCTCACCCAGCTGTCGGTGGAGGTGGCCACCATCCTGCTTCTGCTGCTGGCGCTGCCCTTCCTGCCCGCCACCACCCCGCTGGAATCATCGGTGGCGAGGCGCTGGCGCGACGGCGCCATCGCCTCGGCCTGCGGGCTGGGAATGGGCGCGGCGGCCTGGTGGATGACCACCACCGCCGGCCCGACCGTTTCCGCCGAGCACATCGCGCGCAGCGTGCCCGAAGGTGGCGGCACCAACGTGGTGAACGTCATCCTGGTGGACTTCCGCGGCTTCGACACCTATGGCGAGATCACCGTGCTGGCGATCGCGGCGCTGGGCATCGTGGCGCTGCTGGGCGGCGCGGTGCGACCGCCGCGACGCGTGGCCGGTGAGGAGGAGCCTGCACCCGCGGCCTTCCGCCCGGTGATGCTCGGGCTGCTCGCGCGCGTGGTGCTGGCACTGGCGCTGCTGCTGGCGGTGCACATCTTCCTGCGCGGCCACAACCTGCCCGGCGGAGGCTTCGTGGCGGGGCTGGTCACGGGCGTGGCGGTTGCGATGCTGTACGTGGCCAACGGCGGCGAGTGGAGCGCGGCGCGGCTGGGCGTGGACTTCACCCGCACCCTGGCCGTGGGGCTGGCGGTGGCGGGCGCCACGGGCATCGGCGCCTGGGCCTGGGGCCAGCCCTTCCTCAAGAGCGCCCACGGCCACCTGCACCTGCCGCTCCTGGGCGACCTGCACTGGGCGAGCGCGGCGCTGTTCGACCTGGGTGTGTACCTCACGGTGGTGGGCGTGGTGATGCTAATCCTCGAGCAGCTCGGGCGCCTGCGCGCGCCTCGGCCGGCGCAGGCCTGAGTCCATGGAACTGCTCGTCGCCTCCGCCATCGGCCTGATGACCGCCGCGGGCGTGTACCTGGTGCTGCGCGCCCGTACCTTCCCGGTGGTGCTCGGGCTCACCTTCCTCTCGTACGCCGTGAACGTGTTCATCTTCGCCTCCGGGGGCATCCGCACGGGCGCGCCGCCGGTGGTGGGCGCCCAGGCCGGCTACGCCGATCCGCTGCCCCAGGCGCTGGTGCTCACGGCCATCGTCATCAGCTTCGGCATGACGGCCTACCTGATCGTGCTCGCCATGCAGGCGCGCGCGGCCGCGGCCAGTGACCACGTGGACGCGGGCGCGGTGGCCGAGTCCGTGCCCGATGCGGAGGACGCGTGAGCCACCTGCCCGCGCTGCCCTTCCTGGTGCCGGCCTTCGCCGCCTGCCTGATGGTGCTGCTGTCGGGGCGGCTGCGCGCGCAGCGCATCTGCGCCGTGCTGGCGGTGGCCTTGCTGCTGGGGGTCGCGGCGGCCAGCGTGGCGCGCGCGGGCTCGGGCACCGCCGAGGTCTATGC
>CAZXJW010000056.1:11060-14398 GCA_964641005.1 uncultured Rhodocyclaceae bacterium | reverse complement strand
CCTGGCGAGCGCGCCCGCCTGGTCCTGGATCAGCTCCGCCGTGCACGACTCGCCCACCAGCAGTGCCTTGGGCTTGAAGCGCTCCACGGCATCGCGGGCCGCGCGGATCACCAGGCCGGCCGTGTCGCCCCCGAGGTCGCGGGCCTGGAAGGTGGTGTAGGTGACCGGAGGGCGGCGGTCGCCGCGCTCGATCATGGTGAACAGCAGGTCGGCGTAGGTGTCGCCCTGGGGAGCGTGCAGCACGTAGTGCACCTCGCGCATGGAGGTGGCCACGCGCATGGCGCCCACGTGGGGCGGTCCTTCGTAGGTCCAGAGCGTGAGCTGCACGGTCCTGCCCCCCCTACACCGCCAGCCGCGCACGGCGATCCAGCGGCCGCGCGAAGATCTCGGCGAGGTCGCCCGCCTGCTCGAAGCCGTGGATGGGCGTGAACACCAGCTCGATAGACCACTTGGTGGCGAACCCTCGCGCCTCGAGCGGATTGGCGAGCCCCAGCCCGCACACCGTCAGGTCGGGCCGGTCGGCATCGAGCCGGTCGAGCTGGCGCTCCACGTCCTGGCCTTCCGACAGCCGCACACCGGCAGGCAGCAGCGGCAGCTCGGCACCCACCATCTGGCGATCGAGGTAGGGCGTGCCCACCTCCACCAGGGTCATGCCGAGCTCGCGGCTCAGGAAGCGCGCCAGCGGGATCTCGAGCTGCGAGTCGGGCATGAAGCTCACTCGGCGCCCCTGCAGGCGCTCGCGGTGACGGGCGAGCGCCGTGCGCGCCCGGGCCACCAGGGGCGCGACCACGGCGTCGAAGCGCTCCGCCGGCACGTCCCACTCGCGCGCCGCCGCGGCAAGCCAGGCCGCGGTGCCTTCGGCGCCGAAGGGATAGGGCGCCTCGAGCACCCGTGCGCCCCGGGAACACAGCGCCCGGACGGTCTCGCCGTTGAAGGGCTGCGCGAGCAGCAGCCGGGTGCCGGCACCCACCGACGGGAGATCGGCGGCCCGCCGTGCGGGCAGGAAGCGCACCGGGCCGATGCCCAGCGCCTCGAAGCAACGCCCGAGCTGGTCCTCGACGATGTCCGCCACGCATCCCACCACCAGCAGCTGGCGCTGCTCGCCGGCGGGCATCAGCGGCACCATGGCACGCAGCGCGTTGTCCTCGCCCTGGGTGAAGGTGGTCTCGATGCCGGAGCCCGAGTAGTTGAGCACCCGTACCTTCGGGAACAGGCGGGCATTGAGCCGCTCGGCCGCCTTGGCGAGGTCGAGCTTGATCACCTCGGAGGGGCAGGAGCCCACCAGGAACAGCGTGCCGATGTCGGGCCGGCGCTCGAGCAGCGACACGCAGACGCGATCGAGTTCCTCGTTGGCGTCGGCCAGGCCCGCCAGGTCGCGGTCGGTCAGGATGGCGGTGCCGAAGCGCGGCTCGGCGAAGATCATCACGCCGGCGGCGGACTGGATGAGATGGGCGCAGGTGCGCGACCCCACCACCAGGAAGAAGGCGTCCTGCATCTTGCGGTGCAGCCAGACGATGCCGGTGAGCCCGCAGAACACCTCGCGCTGGCCGCGCTCGCGCAGCACCGGGATGTCGGCGCAGGTGGTCGCCACGGCCGGCGGGACGCTGAGGTCGGTCATTCGGCGAGCCCCAGCCCTGTCGCCGGTCCCGGCGCGGGCCGGCGCGGCGCCTCGCGCCGCGCGGCGCGCAGCTTCAGGATGAACTGGCCGGCATTGATCACGTAGGTGGCGTAGGCGGCCAGCGCCAGCAGCATCTGGCCACGCACGCCGAGCGCCCCGGAGGCGAGCGCCACCAGGTAGGCCGTGTGCAACGCCAGCACCAGCATGCTGAACACGTCCTCCCAGAAGAACGGGCGCGCGAACAGGTACTGGCCGAACACGTCCTTCTCCCAGATCGCGCCGGCGACCATGATCGTGTACAGGACGAAAGTCTTGATCACCACCGATGTGGCCGCGGCCTGCTGGCCCTCCCCGGTCCACAGGAAGCGCAGCACGAGCGCGAGGCTCACCAGGAACACCAGGAACTGGAGCGGCGCCAGGATCCCCTGGACGAGCGTCCAGGGAGACCGGTCGCGACGCTCGCGCTCCTCGGGGGTGTAAAGCGGGCTGGACGGACTGTCGGGACGCTGGGGCACCGCGGCGGATCTCCTTGCTGCCTACGCCCGAAAAACTAGACTCCTTCGGGCAGACTGTCAACTTGTCTTAACGTCAATTGTATTTGACAACCCTCGGACATTCGTGATTTAAATGCCTCCGACGCGCAGCAATTGATTCGCCTCAACCAGCGAACGGGGATCCAGGCCGGGTGGCCGGGAATCCGGGGTCCATTCCCCGTGCACACGCGCCGTGGTGAATCCGCGATGCCGCTGGGAGGATGGGACCCATGACCGGAATCACACCGCAGGTCGCAGACTGGGGTCGTGCCGAGGACGCCACCGGGTCGCCACCGGATCGCGCCTCCCAGACCTCGTTCAAGACGGCCACCGGTGCCATCCAGGCCGACGCCCGGATGGGACGCCTCGCCAGGGCGATCGACGCGGAAGTCATCCCGCGCCTCGTGCTGGCCCACCGCCGTGCCGGATGCGACGACGCCCCGGCCACCACGCTGTCCAGCGCGGCCGCGGCACTGATGCCGATCATCGTGGCCGGGGACGTGGACGCTGCCCTCGCCCACCTCCAGGAGCTGCGCGAGGGTGGCCTCGGGATCGAGAGCATCTACCTGGACATCCTGGCTCCCCTCGCACGGCGCTTCGGCGAGCTATGGGACACCGACCGCTGCGACTTCGGCGCCGTGACGGTGGGCGTGATGCGACTGCAGCAGGTCATGCGCCGGCTCGCCCCCGAGTTCCAGGCCGAGATGCCTGCCAGCCTGCCGGGGCGACGCATCGTGCTCGCCGCCATGCCGGGCGAGCAGCACACCTTCGGAATATCGATGCTGGCCGAGTTCTTCCGTCGCGATGGCTGGGACGTGCATGACGAGCCCCTGGAATCGGTCGCGGCCCTCACCGATCTGGTGCGCGAGCACTGGATCGGTGTGGTGGGGCTTTCGCTGTCCGGCGAAGCCGGGCTCGAGGGCCTCGCGCGGGCAATCCGCGCCATCCGCCGTCATTCCCGCAATCGCGGCATTGGTATCATCGTGGGGGGCACGGTCTTCGCCGGATCCCCCGATCGCATCGCCCGGGTTGGCGCCGATGCCTCCGCGCTTGATCCACGTCAGGCGGTGCAGCAGGCCCATGACCTACTGTCGCTGCTCGCCGCGACCCGATGAACACCATTCCAACCAGAACGCGAGCGTCTCCCCGGACGGCCGGGACCTGCCCGCCACAGTCCGAGTGAAGCC
>CAZXJW010000056.1:0-11050 GCA_964641005.1 uncultured Rhodocyclaceae bacterium | reverse complement strand
CAGCGCGAACGCTCAGCAAGTCCCTGGGCGGCCTCGATGCCGAGGCCGCAGCCGCGCTCGTCGCCGTCAGCGCCGACGTCACCCTGGTCATCGGCCCCGATGGCGTGATCAGCGATCTCACGGTCGGGAGCGAGGAACTCGAGTCCGCAGGCCTGGGACGCTTGCGCGGGCAGGCCTGGGTGGACACGGTCACCGCCGAGAGCCGGGGCAAGGTGGAGGCGCTGCTGCGCGATGCGGGAAACGCCAGTGCCACGGGCTGGCGCCAGGTGAACCACCCGTCCCCCGACGGTCCCGACATTCCCGTCCTGTACTCCGCCATGCGGCTGGGCAACGACGGCCGCATCGTCGCGGTCGGGCGTGACCTTCGCACCATCGCCGTCCTGCAGCAGCGCCTGCTGGACGCGCAGCAGTCCATGGAGCGCGACTACTCGCGCCTGCGGCACGTGGAGACCCGCTACCGCCTGCTGTTCCAGATGACGTCCGAGCCGGTGCTGATCCTCGATGCCGCCAGCCAGAAGGTGGTCGAGGCGAATCCGGCCGCGCTGCAGCTGTTCGGCGGCGAGGCCCCGAAGGTGGTCGGCCACGGATTTCCTGCGCCGGGCATGTTCGAGGGCGAGGGCAGCCATGCCCTCGAGGCGCTGCTGGCGGGCGTGCGGACCTCCGGCAGGGGCGAGAACGTGCACGTGCGCCTGGCTCCCAGCGGCCGCGAATTCACCGCGTCCGCGATCCTGTTCCGCCAGGAATCCAGTGCCCTGCTGCTGGTGCGGCTCGCCCCCGTGAGCGGCGCGGCGGGCGGCACCACCATCTCCGACACCCGCTGGCAGCTGCTCAAGGTTGCCGAGCACTCTCCCGACGGCTTCGTGGTGATCGGCCCGGACGGCCGCATCCTCACGGCCAACCCGGCCTTCCTCGATCTCGCGCAGCTCGCCACCGACGAGCAGGCGCGCGGCGAACTGCTCGAGCGCTGGCTCGGCCGGCCCGGCGTGGACCTTTCGGTGCTGATGGCGAACCTGCGCCAGCACGGCTCGGTCCGGCTCTTTCCCACCACCCTGCGGGGCGAGTTCGGCTCCACCGCGGAGGTGGAGATCTCGGCGGTGCGGGTGCTCAACGGCGAGCAGCCCTGCTTCGGCTTCACGGTGCGCAACGTGGGCCGCCGGCTCGGCGCCGATGCCCCGCGCTCCGCGCGCCAGCTGCCGCGGTCGGTGGAACAGCTCACCGAGCTGATCGGGCGCGTGTCCCTGAAGGATCTGGTGCGCGAGACCACCGACGTGATCGAACGGCTCTGCATCGAGGCCGCGCTCGAGCTCACCGGCGACAACCGTGCATCGGCTGCCGAGATGCTCGGGCTGAGCCGCCAGAGCCTGTACGTGAAGCTGCGACGCTACGGCCTGGTGGATGCCGTCGCCGACCACGACGACTAGCTTCGCCACCCCTTCCCGCCTGCCACGCGCGCGCACGCCATGACGCCCGTCCGCGAAGCCTCCTGCGCCCAGCGGTGTAAATCTGGATTGACACTTACGGTCGTCAGCCTTAGTTTCTAGGCATGGACACGCCGGTCGCCGCCCTTCCTGCCCGTCCCGCGCCCGGCGCGGTGCTGGAACTGCTCAAGCCGATCACGTGGTTCCCGCCGATGTGGGCCTTCGCCTGCGGCGCCGTGTCCTCCGGCATGCCGGCAGGCGGGCGCTGGCCGGTGGTGGCAGCCGGCATCGTGCTGGCGGGCCCGCTGGTGTGTGCCACCAGCCAGGCGGTGAACGACTGGTACGACCGGCACGTGGATGCCATCAACGAACCCGGCCGGCCGATTCCCTCCGGACGCATTCCCGGGCGCTGGGGGCTGTGGATCGCGGTCGCCTGGACGGTTCTTTCGCTCGCGGTGGCCGCCACGCTGGGAACCCTGGTGCTGGGTGCCGCAGCGCTCGGTCTGGTGCTCGCGTGGCTCTACAGCGCGCCGCCGCTGCGGCTCAAGCAGAACGGCTGGTTCGGCAATGCCGCGGTGGGCTTCTCCTACGAGAGCCTGCCCTGGATCACCGGGGCCGCGGTCATGTCCGGCGGCGTGCTCGCCGACCCCCGCATCGCCTGGCTGGCCCTGCTCTACGGCCTGGGCGCCCACGGCATCATGACCCTGAACGACTTCAAGGCCATCGCCGGCGACCTGCGCATGGGCGTGCGGTCACTGCCCGTCCAACTCGGTGCCGACGGTGCGGCCAGGGTGGCCTGCGTGGTGATGGCGGCTCCCCAGGTGGTGGTGATCGCGCTGCTGTTCGCCTGGGGACGGCCCGGGCACGCGGTCGCCGTGGCCGCCCTGCTGGCCGTGCAGGCCCTGATGATGCTGCGCTTCGTGGCCAGGCCCGTGGAGCGCGCCCTCTGGTACAGCGGCTTCGGCGTGCCGCTGTACGTGAGCGGCATGATGGTGAGCGCCTTCGCGCTGCGGAGCGCGCTCGCGTGAGCGCCGCGCCGATGCTCGGCTGGCTGGGCATCGTCCGCCTCGGACTGGTGCAGACCGCGCTCGGCGCCATCGTCGTGCTGACCACGTCCACCATGAATCGCGTGATGGTGGTGGAGTTCGCGCTGCCGGCGATGCTGCCCGGCGCGCTGGTGGGCCTGCACTATGCCATCCAGCTGCTGCGTCCCCGCCTTGGCTACGGTTCCGACGTGGGCGGCCGCCGCACGCCGTGGATCGTGGGCGGGATGGCCGTGCTGGCCGCCGGCGGCGTGCTCGCCGCCGTGGCCACGGGCTGGATGGGCACCGAGCGCGCCGGCGGCATCGCGCTGGCGGTGGCGGCCTTCAGCCTCATCGGCGTGGGCGTGGGCGCGGCGGGCACTTCGCTGCTGGTGCTGCTGGCCAAGCGCACGGCGCCCGAGCGGCGCCCCGCGGCCGCGACCATCGTCTGGATCATGATGATCGCCGGCTTCGCCGTGACCGCCGGCGTGGCCGGACACCTGCTCGACCCCTTCTCCCCCGCCCGGCTGGTGGCCGTCACCACGGGGGTGGCGGTGCTGGCCTTCATCGTCTCGCTGGCGGCAGTCCACGGCGTGGAAGGCGCGGCGCCACGGGCGGCGCCGCCCGCGGCCGGCACGCGGCCCGCATTCCGCGAGGCGTTTCGCCAGGTCTGGGCGGAGCCCCAGGCGCGCCGCTTCACGGTCTTCGTGTTCGTGTCCATGCTGGCCTACAGCGCCCAGGACCTGATCCTCGAGCCCTTCGCCGGCACGGTGTTCGGCTTCACGCCGGGCGATTCCACCAAGCTCTCGGGCGTGCAGCATGGCGGCGTGCTGCTGGGCATGGTGATGGTGGCGCTGGTGGGCAGGGTGCGGGCCCTGGGGCGCTTCGCCTCGATACACCACTGGACCATCGGCGGCTGCATCGCCTCGGCACTCGCGCTGTCGGGCCTGGCGGCCGCCGCGGCCGTGGGCCCCGGATGGCCGCTGCGCGCCACGGTGTTCCTGCTCGGCGCCACCAATGGCGCCTTCGCCGTTGCCGCGATCGGTTCGATGATGCTGCTCGCCGACAAGGGCACCGAGTCACGCGAGGGCGTGCGCATGGGCCTGTGGGGAGCCGCGCAGGCCATCGCCTTCGGCGCCGGCGGCTTCCTCGGCACGGTGGCGAGCGACGTGGCGCATGCGCTGCTGGGCGCGCCCGCGACTGCCTACGGCACCGTGTTCGCCGCCGAGGCGGCGCTGTTCCTGGTTTCGGCCGTGCTGGCCGCGCGCGTCGGAAGGACGCGCGCAGCCGGTCCGGGTTCTCGGATGCCCGCCCGCGAGGAGCTCGCGGCCGGGCTGGGTGGAGGCTGACGGCATGTCGAACGAGCAGACCTGGGATGTGGTGGTGATCGGCGGCGGTCCCTCGGGCGCCACGGCGGCCAACGACCTGGCGCGCCGCGGACGCTCGGTGCTGCTGCTCGACCGCGCCGGGCGCATCAAGCCCTGCGGCGGCGCGGTGCCCCCGGTGCTGCTGCGCGAGTTCGGCGTGCCCGAATCGCTGCTGGTGGCCAAGGTGCGCTCGGCCTGCATGGTGGCGCCCTCGGGCAAGCGCGTGGACATGCCCATCGACGGCGGCGGCTTCGTGGGCATGGTGGACCGCGACGTGTTCGACGAATGGCTGCGGCAGCGCGCCGCCGGCTCGGGCGCGGAGCGCCGCACCGGCACCTTCGAGCGGATCAGCCGCGACGACGACGGCACGGCGCGCGTGCACTTCCAGCCCAAGGCGGGCGGCGACCCGGTGTCGGCCAGGGCGCGCTGCGTGATCGGCGCGGACGGGGCCGCCTCCGCCGTGGCGCGCGACTACGTGCCCGGCAACGGCGAGCGCGTCTACGTGTACGCATACCACGAGATCGTGAGCGCACCTCGGGAATCGGGCGTGCTGTTCGACGCCGCGCGCGCCGACGTCTACTACCAGGGCCAGCTCTCCCCCGACTTCTACGGCTGGGTCTTCCCCCATGGGGAGACCGCCAGCATCGGCACCGGCACCGCCGAGCGCGGCTTCTCGATCCGCAATGCCACCACGGACCTGCGCAAGGCTGCGGGGCTGGGTGATGCGAAGACCATCCGGCGAGAAGGCGCACCGATTCCCCTCAAGCCGCTCAGGCGCTGGGACAACGGGCGTGACATCGTGCTGGCGGGCGATGCGGCCGGCGTGGTGGCACCCGCCTCGGGAGAAGGCATCTACTACGCCATGGCCGGTGGCCGCCTCGCAGCGGATGCAACCGAGCAGTTCCTGGTCACGGGCCACGCATCGGCACTGGCCACAGCCCGCAAGCGCTTCATGCGCGCCCACGGCCGCGTTTTCTGGATCCTGGGAATCATGCAGCGCTTCTGGTACGTGAGCGACCGGCGCCGCGAGCGCTTCGTGAGCATCTGCGCCGACCGTGACGTGCAGAGGCTCACGTGGGAGTCGTACATGAACAAGAAGCTCACCCGCAAGAGCCCGATGGCGCACGTGCGCATCTTCTTCAAGGACCTCGCCCACCTCGTGGGCATCGTCTCGCCCTGAACGGCGCGCGGGGCGATGGAAGAACTGTTCGCCTCGGGCAGGGCCATCGACCTCATCCTCGCCGGCATCGTCCTCGAGGCCCTGGGCCTCTACGCGGCCCAGCGCGCCGGATGGGTGCGCGGCTTCGCGGTGGTGGACTGGCTTCCCGGCCTCGCCTCGGGCGCGCTGATCATGCTGGCGCTGCGCGGCGCCATCTCCGGCGCCCCATGGCCGCTGCTGTCGGTGCTGCTGCTGTCCTCGGGCGCAGTGCACGTGCTCGACCTCGCGCTGCGCCGCAGGCTGCGGCTGCGCGCCGCCGGCGCTAGCGGCTCACAAGCGGGAAGGTCGCCGCGATGAACCACGCGAACGCCACGGCGTTCGCGATGCCCGCCACCCAGGGATGTCCGGTGCGACGCTGCAGCCACGACGACAGCAGCCCGTACACGAGGAAGAAGGCGAGGATCGCCGGAATGATGATGGCCAGGAAGAACAGCCGCTCCAGGTCCAGCGCCAGCGCGATGGCGAGCGAGACGAGGAAGCAGAACCGGCTGAAGGGGACGCTGCCGCGCGCGTGTCCGGCGCCGCGCACCAGCCATTCGTCGGCGAGGAAGTAGGCGGCGGTGCCGGCCAGCATCGCGAAGATCAGGGGCACCCGCGCCGCCGCCGGCACGAATCCGAAGGCGTAGCGGTCGGTGGCGAGCCCGAAGACGAGCGTGGCATAGGCGGTGGCCGCCGCGGCGGCGAGCCAGAAAGCCGGCGTGCGCAACGCGCGCCACGGACCACGCCCGGCATCGAACCGCCACGCGAACGCCGCCGTGAGCAGTCCGTACAGCGCGAAGTGCGCAAGCAGGTAGTCGCCCAGCAGGATGGGCAGGAACTCCGTGGGCAGCACCCGCAGCAGCAGCGGCGTGAGCACGGCCGGCACCAGCGCCGCCGGCAGCAGCCGGCGCCACGGCAGCGCGGCGCCCGCCGCCGGCTCGCTCACCCGCGGCAGCAGCGTCACGAGCGGCCAGGCGAGCAACACGAGTCCCGTGTAGAGCACCAGGATCCAGCTTCCGCGGCCATCCACGAACCCTGCGCCCGGCGCCGCCTGCCCGAAGGCCTGAAGGAGCCAGTCGCGCGCCTCCGCCAGCCCCGCGGCCCCGTAGAGCACGCCGATGTGTTCCACGCCCGGCGAGAACACCAGACGCCGCGCAGTGCCATCGGCGAAGCGGCCGTAGGTCTCGCCGGGACCGGCCGCCGCACCGCCGGCCTCGCGCACCACGGCAAGTCCCGAGTCCTTCAGCATCGCCGGCTCGAGATCGCCCACCACCACCAGCAGGTTGCGCGGCGAATCCCGCGTCACGTCCCGGGCGAAGGGCGACACCGCCACGCTTGCCTCGATGCGCGCATCCTCGCGTCCGCGAAGGATCACCAGGTCGGAGGCCATGGAATGGCCGAGCAGCGCCACGCGCCCGTTGCCGCCGGGCAGCGAACGCGCGAACTCCACCACGCGGCCGAGCGCGGCCATCAGCACGCGGGTGTGGCCATCGAAGTTGGACAGCCCGCCAGGCAGCGGCTGCGGGTTGCGGCCATGGACCGGCAGGTCGAAGGTCACCGCCACCATTCCCGCGCGCGCCAGCGTGATGGCGAAGGGGTGCATGAGCTGCTGCGAGCCCGCGAAGCCGTGCGCCACCACCACCACCGGCAACGGTCCGGGCGCCGTCGCGGGCCCGAACACGGTGACGGGGATCCCGTCGACCACCGAGGAGTGCACCGACAGGCCATCGCGCGCGGACTCCATGCGCAGCACCGCCGTGACCACCAGCGCGATGGCGAGCATGGCGACGGACATGCGCAGCAGGGTCAGCGAACGGTTGGACATGACCGGAATCCGGCTGCACGCCGGAGAAGGGGGCAACGCCGACGATAGTCGAGGCGGCTGGCCGGCGACAGCGCGGCACGCTAATCTCGCCGCTGCCCGCGAATCGCACGCACCACGCTCCCACCCATGGCCGTCAGTCCGATCCCGCCCCTGCCACCCGCCATCCGCGGACCGGGTTTCGTGCCGGCCTTCGTCCCGCCCACGGTTCCGGCCACACCCGAGGTGGGTTTCACCCGTCTCGTGGAGACGGCGCGTGCCACGGGCGCGCCGCTTCCCCGGCGGGGCCTGGAGGCGATCACCCGCCAGCCCGACGGGGTGTCGCTGCTGGATCGCGCGCTGCTCCGCGACCTGGTGGCGGGCCTGGAGCAGGCAAGCGGCGCGGTGGGCGCCCTGGGGTCCTCGCCCGGGTTCCTCGGCAATCTCGGCGGCGAAGCTGCCCTCGGGCGCAGCGGCCTGCCCGAGGCACTGCGCAACCTGGGCGCGCGCGAGGCACTGGCGCTGTACGCCTCGGTGTCATCGCTGGCCGGCGCACTGCAGGCAATGGCAGCGGATTCCGGCGGCGGTCCGGGCCTGGGCGCCATGCTCGACCTGTCCGCCTGAAGGCGACGTGAAGGCGCCCTTGCCGTCGCGGCGGACCGCGGCGGCAAGGGCGCTCTCCGGCCTCACACGAGGCGCGGCCTTCTTCAGGACACCGGGCGCGGGCCCGGAGCGGCCCTCAGACCAGCAGGCCCGCAATGCCTGCGGCCAGCACCATCACCAGCAGCAGGTTTCCTGGAAGGGCACGCAGCATCCCCCGGCGAACGGGGGTTTCGGTGCCCTGGCGCTCGCTATCTTCCAGCCAGACGAACCAGGCCAACTCTTTCATGGGACTCTCCAGGCGGATCCCGCCAGGGTGGCGGCAACCGCATCGATCGGGACGGCATGCACGCGCGACCGCCCCGCGAAACCACGCGGAACGGGGATGCCTGCATGCGAAGCGGGGTGCCGGCGGCAACCCCGGAACGAACCGAGGGGGAGCGTCCCTAGAGGGGGGACAGGGAGTCGGGTACGAGACGGCTTGGGGAGTTTTCGCAGGTCATGCTATCCCTCCTTACGCTTTCAGCAGACGGGCCGGGAATGCGCCCTGGTTGAGCCGACGGGCCCTGCGAAGGCCGCCCGGTCAGCAAACTGAAACATTTGAAACGATTTGTGCAAATAAAACGGCTACTTGCGTACGAACTTTAGCCGATGAGCCCCGCGCCGGCAAGCCCCGGCCATCAGTCCCAGCGGTCGTCGCGCACCCGGACCACGCCGCCGTCCACCGAGACCGGGAACACCACCGTGGGCTCGAAGGCAGGCGCGGAGAGCGCCTCGCCGGTGCGGATGGCGAACTGGGCCCCATGACGGGGGCACACCACGCGATCGCCCTGCACGCAGCCACCCGTGAGTTCGCCACCGTCGTGGGTGCAGACGTTCTCCAGGGCGTGGTAGCCGTCCTCGAGGGCGAACACCACGATGGCCGTGCCATCGGCATCCACCACACGGTGGGTCCCCGGCGGAAACTCCCCCACGGGGGCCACGTCGATCCAGCCGGCCACCGACTTCCCCTAGACGGGCACCACTTCGAGGTCGGGGTCCACCTGCCGCACCAGGCCCTCGATGCCGGCCAGGGTGCCGGACAGCGAACTGGGGCAGCTACCGCAGGCCCCCTGGTAATGCACGTGCAGTTCGTTGCCCTCCAGGCCCACGATGTACACGTCGCCGCCGTCGCCCTGCAGGTAGGGCCGCACGCGCTCGTCGAGCAGATTGCTGATGGCGGTGAGCTTGTCACGCTGCTCGGGCGTGAGGTCGGGGTTGTCCAGCAGCGCGCTGCTGGCTGCACCATACTGGGCCGAGCCGTCTTCGGCCGCCGGGGCCTCGCGGATCGGCACCGCCACTTCCTTCATCAGCCTCGACCAGTCGGCCTCGCCGTCCTGGGTGACGGTGATCCAGTTGTCCACGTAGAAGACACTGGTGACGTGGTCGATGCCGAAGATCGCCCGCGCCAGCGGATCGGCTTCGGCCTCCGCGGCCGAATCGAAGGAGTGCGCGATGCCCCAGGACAGCGGCTCCTTGAGCACGAACTTCATCGCGTTGGGATTCGGGGTGCGCTCGACTTCGGCGATCTTGGGCATGGATGTTCCGTGTTGCTCGTGGCGTGGCGCCGGTGGGGCGCGCAGCCGTGTGTGGTTCAGGTCCCGGCGCTCGACAGCGGATCCTGGTCACCCTCGGTGGAGACGGTATCCTGCTGGCGGAAGGCGGCGTGAAGCGTGTGCCAGGGCAGTACGGCGCATTTCACACGCGAGGGCAGGTCCTTGACGCCCGCGAACACCGTGAGGCGGCCCAGGTGATTGGGCTGGACGGCCGGATCCAGGGAGCCGGTCACCATGCCGCGGAACTCGTCCACCATCGCCTCGGCTTCCTGGACGGGCTTGCCCTTGACGTTGGTGGTCATCATGGAAGCGGAGGCCTTGCAGATCGCGCAGCTCTGGCCCTCGAAGGCGATCTCGGCCACCTTGCCCTGGTCCACCTTGAGCGACAGCCAGATGTGGTCGCCGCACAGCGGATTGAGGCCCTCGGCGCGGTGCGTGGGCGCGGCCAGTGATCCGTAGTTGCGCGGCTTGCGGTTGTGATCGAGGATCACTTCCTGGTAGAGCTGCCTGCTGTCGATCACGCCGCGTGCCTCAGGCGAACAGCTTCTGGATGCGGCGCAGGCTCGCCACCATCGCATCCACTTCCTCGAACGTGTTGTAGAAGGCGAAGGAGGCGCGCACCGTGGCCGGGATGCCGAGGCGCTGCATCACCGGCTGGGCGCAGTGGTGCCCGGTGCGAACGGCCACGCCGTCCTCGTTGAGCAGCGTGCCCACGTCGTGCGGGTGGATGTCACCCACGTAGAACGACAGCACCGCGGCCTTGTGCTTCGCGGTGCCGTAGACGCGCACCCCCGGCAGCGCCGCGACCTGCGCCGTGGCGTGCGCCAGCAGCGCCTGCTCGTGGGCGCCGATGGCCTCCAGCCCGATGCCGCGCACGTATTCCGCCGCCTCGCCCAGCGCGATCGCCTGGGCGATGGGCGGCGTGCCGGCCTCGAACTTGAAGGGGATGGTGTTGTAGGTGGTCTTCTCGAAAGTGACCGAGAGGATCATGTCGCCGCCGCCGCGGAAGGGCTTCATCTTCTGCAGCCACTCGGCCTTGCCGTAGAGCACGCCGATGCCGGTGGGACCGAACAGCTTGTGCCCCGTGAAGGCGTAGAAGTCGCAGTCGAGCGCCTGCACGTCCACCGGCATGTGCTGCACGGCCTGGGCTCCGTCGATCATGATGGGCACGCCGTGGGCGTGGGCGATGCGCACCATCTCCTGCACGGGGTTGACGGTGCCCAGCGCGTTGGAGACGTGGGTGACCGAGACGAACTTCGTGCGCGGCGAGAACAGGCGCTCGTATTGCTCGAGGATCAGCGTGCCGGTGTCGTCGATGGGCACGACCTTGAGCTTCGCGCCCTTCTCCTCGCACAGCATCTGCCAGGGCACGATGTTGGCGTGGTGCTCGAGGTGCGTGATGATGATCTCGTCGCCCTCGCCGATGAAGGCTCGGCCGAAGCCGTGAGCCACGAGGTTGATGGAGTCGGTCACGTTGGACGTGAAGACGATCTCGCGGTCCTCGCGGGCGTTGAGGAAGCCCTGGATGCGCCGGCGCGCCTCCTCGTAGGCGGCGGTGGCCGTCTCCGAGAGGGTGTGCACGCCGCGGTGGATGTTGGCGTGCTCGTGTGTCTGGTAGCGCACCAGGCGGTCGATCACGCGCTGCGGCATCTGCGTGCTGGCGCCGTTGTCCAGGTACACCAGCGGCTTGCCGTGGGGATGCACGTTGGCCAGGATGGGGAAGTCGGCACGCAGGCGGGCCACGTCCAGCGCGGCGGGCGGGGTGGCGCGAGCCAGGGAGGCGGCGCTGCTCATCGGACGATCTCCCGGGTGCCCGTGTGGGCGGTGAGGGTTTCGCGCAGGTGCTCCACCACCGAAGGCAGCGGGATGCGGCCCACCATCCCGGCGGCGAAGGCGAAGGTGAGCAGCGCGCGGGCGGAAGCCTCGTCGAGCCCGCGGCTGCGCAGGTAGAACACCTCGTCGGCCTCCAGCTGGCCGATGGTGGCACCGTGGGCGCACTTCACGTCGTCGGCGAAGATCTCGAGCTGCGGCTTGGTGTCCACGCGCGCC
>CAZXJW010000055.1:14182-14424 GCA_964641005.1 uncultured Rhodocyclaceae bacterium | reverse complement strand
GCGCACGGCACGGCCGCAGGAGGCGGCGTCGGACACGTCCATGAGCACCGTGGCCGCGGTGCCACCCGCGGCGCGGATGCCCTCGGCCGCCGACTTCAGTTCGTCGCCGGAGCGCGCCCCCAGCGCCACATGGGCACCGGCCGCGGCCAGTCCCTCGGCGAGCGCACGGCCGATGCCGCGGCTGGCGCCGGTGACGAGGGCACGGCGGCCCTCCAGGGAGAACGAGGCAGCGGGAAGCGACA